>JALZFK010000096.1 GCA_030861585.1 Actinomycetota bacterium
CACCCCTGTAATCGAGCTTGCTTTCTGATTTTCTGACTGCTAAGAGCATCAATATTGCAAATGCGCCTCTTTTTGTTACAATACTGCCGCTGATGGGCGGCTGTTGCCGCTAATCGGCTCGGATAAGCAAGAGAAGTCGGAGGAAAGGTGCGAGCTACGTTACAACCGGGTTTGACAAATAGGCTGACTAAATATCTTCGGACCACTCAGCAGCTCATAGAGGAGGGGCGTGACGCGGTCTCGAGCAAGGAGCTCGGGGACTTCACGGGGATCAACCCGGTGCAGGTTCGGCGAGACTTGAACGCGATCGGGTTCTCTGGCACCCGCGGGGTGGGCTACCAAGCCTACGACCTCGTGGAGATGGTGCGAGGCATCCTGGGTCTCAAGCAAACGTACAACATCGCGCTCGTCGGCGCGGGCAACCTCGGGAGCGCCATCGCGAGCAGCACCATCCTCCCCAAGAGGGGGTTCGTGATCCACGACGTCTTTGACAACGACCCGCAGAAGATCGGGCGTACCGTGGGCAACATCGTCGTCAAGCATATCGACGAGCTTAAGAAGAGCGTTGAGGAGGCCGACGAGATTATCGGCATCATCGCCACCCCCTCCTCGGCCGCCCAGGACGTCGCCGAGCAGATGGTGGAGGCCGGCATCCGGGTCATTCTCAACTACACCGACGTCCTCCTTCACGTCCCCTACGATGTGGACGTCCATCGCATAGACCCGACCGCCCAACTGATGCACACCCTCTACTACCTTACCCAGGTCGGCGGGGAGGCCGCCTCCTAAACCTAAATATCAAGAAACCAACGGCCGCTAGAAACCACACCTGGCGGCCGTTGGTTTCTCACCCGCCGATCATCTGTAGGAAAGAAGAAGAGCCCGGGACGCTCTTTAGGGGTGATAGGTGGGGAAAGGGAAAGGAGGAGTAGCGCCCCAGGCTCTTTAATTGTGTGTCGATTTGGTATCGCACCAACCGACACCGAAACTATACCGCGCTAGCCACACTTTGTAAAGCCCTTGGAACAAAAAATTGGCTAAATTCCCCTTGGCACGTCCCGGAAAGCCCGCGAAGACGCACAACATCCAGTGTACGCAAGTCGCTCCGGTAGCAAGTATTGCGACTCCACAAAATTTCTACATTTCTTCTCAATTCTTTATTTTTCCTCGTGTTGCCCCATTCCGGAGGAACGGCCAGTTGCACAACAGGGCCGTACTAGCGTCCGGGCGGACGAACCCTCCTTCGCCAGTACGTGGAGTCCAGGCTCCTTCCCGCCGGGCGCATCAGAAGGGGATGTCTTCAAAATCCTCTTCGTTCAGATCCACCTCGTCCCGGGAGGATGGGCGGGTGTTGCCCCGGCCACGCTGGCCCGCGCCGGAGGGCGTAGCTCCTTCACCGCCACCATCACCGGCGCGACCGAGGAACTGGACGTTGTCGGCCACGACGTCGACTTTGCTGCGACGGCCGCCGTCCTGGGCCTCCCAGGTACGGTACTGCAGCCTACCCTCGACGAGGATCGGGTCGCCCTTTTTCTTGTAGTTGGCTATGGTCTCACCCAGTTCCCGCCAAGCCGTAATGTCGAAGAAGTCCACCTCTTCGCTCTTGGAGCGCACCCGGTTCACCGCGATCCCGAACTCGCAGACCGGGATGCCGTTGCTAGTAAACCTGAGCTCGGGGTCCCGCGTGAGGTTGCCCGCGAGTACCACCCGGTTAAAGCTAACCATCCTAGCCTCCTTTCCTCATACTCTTATGTAACAAGTAGTCTACAGGAACATCCCCGCTTCTCAAGTACCAGGGCACGGATTACTGCTTATGGGAAAAGGGCGGAGCGGGCGGCTACTCGCGGCCTTCGGGGGTCAACCTATCGATCCACTCGTCGGCCTCGGCGCGGGAAAGCTCGCCCAAGGGCTTGCCGATACGAGCTTCGAGGCGGGGTACGCCGTTCTCGCCCCTGAGCTCCTCAGCCAGGGTACGCAGAAGGTCGATCTGGCTCTTGCGTGCTTTGGATCCCTTGCCCCCCCGCTGGGAGGCCCTCCGGGAAGCCCCCTGCGAGTTCCCCTGTACGGCCTCGGACGACCCAGTACCGGCCCTGCCATTGTTTGGGGTGGCGCTTGGGGCCCTCTCGTCCACCGGGGCTCTCTGGGGGACCTCCTGAAGGTCGCGTGGGGGTGGGTAGTTAACCGGTAGGGCATCGTCTCCGTCGGAGAGCTCCTCGAGGGCGGTGGCGCCCACGTTCACGGCGTCCCGGAGAGCGCGGGCTTTCGCCCTCGTCTCCGCCATCCGGATGATGTGCGGCACGATGTTTCGGCCCACGTTCTCCGGGGAAGCATCACCAATGCCGGAAAAGGTTCGACCGTCTTCCATCTCTACCCGCGCCTTAACGACGGCTACCCGTCCGTTTTCTTCGGTGGGAACCTGGACGAGCTCGGTGTCTATGACCTTGAGGCCCCGAGTGTGGGCCTCGTCGAGGAGACCAGCGAACAGGACGTACTGCTTACCCTGGCGCGTAATCAAGAACTCGTCTCTCATCGCAAGCTCCTAGCGTTCGCCTCGCGCAGATGCTGCACGGTGGTCCGGCCCCTCGATCCTTATACCCTCGCCGCACATAGCGATGATCCTGCTCGCTGTTCGCTCCCCGAGTTGGGCAAAAAGATCTTTGCCACCAACGTTAGAAGTGAAGATCGTCGGCAACGCCTCTCGGTAGCGATGGTTGACGATCACGTATAGGCGCTCCTGCACCCATTGGGTAGCCTTCTCGCTGCCCAGGTCGTCCAAGACCAGAAGATCGGCGTTCTTGACGGCATCCATCCACTCGTCTAAATCCCGACCCGGATCGTTGTACGCCCCACGCAGGTTGTCCAAGAGCTCCGGCACGGTCACGAAGAGCGAGGGCACCCGCTTCCGCTGAATTAGCTCGTTCATCACCGCGACCGCAAGATGCGTCTTACCGACGCCCACGCCACCGCAGAAGTAGATCCCCTTCCCGGCCTCCCGGTTCTCTTGCCAGTGTTCGAGGTACTCTTCCACCCTCTCGACGGCTCTCATGGTGCTGGGTGGGTTGGCGTAAGGGTCGAAGTTGGCGAGGGCGTAGCCTTTCATGCGTTTGGAGAGGCCGCTACGTTCTTTAAGGGCCGCGACACGGGCATCGCGGCGCATCAGCTCCCACTCGCGCCGTTCGTTCTTCTTCTCGCATTCGGGAGTGCAAGGGTGGTAGTACCACTCACCGGTCTTGCCGTATTTCCTTTGCAGGGCTGGCGGAAACTCGACCCACTCGACCTCCAGATCCCGGTCACAGTGCGGGCAGACGTTGTCGTCGAGCTTGAGTGCGTGGCCCGTAGGGGTTCCCCGCTTCCTACTCGCCGAAGAACCACTTGTAATCTTCCCAGCGTCGGGCAGCAGGTCTTTGATCGGCTCCATCCTTCACCCCCTCCCCCCGCTTCGATTCCCGAATCTTCAAAGCGCCTCCGCGCACGGCCCCGCTCTCCTCGACGAGCCTCAAGCGTCGGTCCTTCTCGAAGCGCTCCACGTCGGCCACAGTCTTTACCCCGCGCTCGACCCACCGCTCCAGGATGCTCCTTACGTACCCCACCCTCCTTGCGTCCCGCTCGCTAGCTATCCTCAAAGCCTCCAGTACCACCGCAGGCTCGAGCCCGTCCCGCTCGCAGTACCCGTTCAGAAACTCCAGGATGTGCGGCGCCGGCAGGCTCCCCATAAAACGGAAATAATCATCCGGCGAGACTCCCTCCGGCTCCGCCCGTAGAACCTCGATCTCCCGAACGGGGACATTCTCCCGAGCGGCATCGCTGGCCTCCGCGACGCACCGATCCACCGGCGGGTGCTCCTGTACCTCGACCCAACCGTCGCGTTCGGTCGCGAAACCATGCTCGACGAGGACCTCAAGCGAAGCCTCGATGCTCTCCGAAGTGGATCGCAGAAGCTCGGCCAACTCCTCGGCCTCGATGGAATCCTGTCCGACATCGGGGAGGACGCGGAGCAGCTCGTACAGGGCGACAGCCTCGGCGCCGAGGTGGGGCATCCAGCGGACGTACAGGCGCGCCTTCGCGCCCCGCGCCCCTATCTTTCCGGGAGGTGTAAGCCGCACCCGCTCCATCTGCTGCCAGTATAACGATCCGAGGCCGGACTCTCTACGTCGAAATAGCTGCTAGTGGCCTGTAAACAGCAAAAAAATAAAAGCCGAAATCTTCCCTCCACGAAGCGCTAGTATAATCCCCGATCAGTGAAATCTATCGTATTCGAACGCACCTTATCGGGCACGAACGAGGTTTTCGGGCCCGATGGTGCGCCGCGTCCCGTCTACGAAACCGTTTTCGAAGAGCTGACGAAGACCGGCCCCCGGCGTTGGGAGAAGAACCTCCGCCAAGCGCACAATCTCCTTCTGGAGGAGCAGTACGCTTTCGGTATCCGAAAAGGCGACAGGACCCACCCGACCGACTGGTTCCCCCGCCTCGTACCCGCCGCCGATTGGGAGCCCCTAAAGCGTGGCATCGTCCAGAGGATGCGGGCCATCAACGAGTTCCTCCGCAGGCTCGAAGCCGGCACCGAAGAGGTCGTGCCGAAAGAGGTCATAGAGACGAGCATCCTCTACGACACCACCCTTCCGAACCGTTTCGGTGAGGTGCCGGTCCGGCAGGTGGCCTTCGACGTCGTGGCGGTCGAGAGCGAACGGTCTGGTCAAACCGGCGGCTGGGAGTACGTCGTCCTCGAGGAGAACGCCAAGATGCCCGTGGGGCTCGCCCCCATGACCCGACGCCGCAAGATGAGCCGGGAGGTCTTTTTTCCCGAAGCCTTCGCCAAGCTCCCGGTTCTCTCTTTGGACGGCTGGCTCGGGCGCTTGGGCGACTCTTTGCGGGCCGCATCACCCAAAGGACTAGAAGCGACGCTTGCCGTGGTGACGAGCGGCCCCGAAGATCAGTTTTACCTCGACCATCACATTTACGCCGAGGAGATGGGTGCGATCCTGGCAGAGACGAAGGATCTCGCGTTCGACCACGGTGGCTATCTCGTGCACGAGCCGACGGGACGGCGGATAGACGTCGTTTACGAGCGGGTCGATGAGGACACGCTCTACGCGGACCTACCGGAACTCATAGACTGCCACATAGAAGGGCGAGTGCACGTCCTCTTCGCGCCCAATTCGGAGATCGTGGACGACAAGGGAGTGGAGATCTTCGTGCCCGAGATGATCCGCCGCTACCTCGGCGAGGAGCCACTGATAAGGAACGCCAGGACGTGGTCGCTCGCTGTACCCGAGGAACGCCGGTACGCGATGGAGCACTTCGAGGAGCTCGTGGTCAAGAGCCGGGGCGGCTACGGGGGTAAGGAGATCATGATCGGCCCCGAAGAGTCGAGGGAGTCGATCGAGCGGTTTCGACGCGTGGTCGAGCGTAACCCGGTGGAGTACATAGCCCAGGAGCTGATCGACTTCTCGACCCACGTGCTTTGCCAGGCCGATCCGGGGAACGATGGCTTTGTCCTCCGAGACTCCTACTCCGACTACCGGATGCTCGCGCTGGCGCCGGACTCCAAAGACCCGAACGTCGTCGAGATCGTCCCCGGCTCCCTCTCGCGGGTGGCCCCACCCGGTAAGCACATAGTCAACATCTCTAGCGGCGGTAAGACGAAAGACACTTGGGTGCTGGAGCGATAAATTACGGAGCTCAATCTCCGAGGCCTTCTCGCTCACCCGAAGCAACCGCTTCCTGTACATCTTCGGCTTCTTCTATAGGCAGCTTTCCCGGATTCAACTTGTTGCTCAACAGCGTCAGGAACGCGGACAACGAAGAAATCATCTGCATGGACGCGGAGGTGAGACGAAGCATCTCCGAGAATATCCTCACTGTAGCGCTGCTGATCGCGCTCGTTCCGGCATCCCGCTCTCGCTCGTCGCCCTGGGCGCCCTGATCCACGGCGTCGGCCGCTGCACCGGGGTGAGGAGCGGCTAGAGGACCTGGTCGAGCGGATAAACGGCAAAGGGGGCCAGGCGCTTTCGGTCGAGTGCGACGTGACCGACGAAGAGCAGGCGCACGGCCTGATCCGGCAAGCCAAAGACGAGTTCGGGCGGGTGGACATCCTCGTCAATAACGCGGGCGTTATGCAGCTTTCTGAGGTCGAGAAAGGGCTCTCCGACGAATGGCGCACTATGTTTGAGGTCAACGTGTTAGGGTTGCTCTACATAACCGACACCGCCATAGAGACGATGAAAGAGCAAGGCTCTGGGC
>JALZFK010000104.1 GCA_030861585.1 Actinomycetota bacterium
AACGGTGGGTGGTGGCCCGGGGGCAGGCGTTCTTCGAAGAAGCTGGACGGGCGGTGCGCTTCATTGGCACGGTCTTAGACATTACCGAGCGCAAGAAGAACGAGGAGGCCCTAAGACAAAGCGAGCGACTCTACCGCGCGGTGATCGAGCAAGCCACGGAGAACATCTTCCTCGTGGACGTCGAGACCCGGCGCATCGTGGAGTCCAACCCCGCCTTCCAAGAGACGCTCGGGTACACGGAGCAAGAGCTTAAAGGCATGACGCTATACGACATAGTCGCTGCCGACCGGGAGAGCATCGACGCGAACGTTCGGCGCTTCCTGGAACAAAAGGATCCCTTCGTTGGCGAGAGAAAGTACCGCCGCAAGGACGGGTCTCTAGTGGACGTCGAGGTCAGTGCGAGCACCATCTTCCGTGACGGCAGGGAAACTATATGCGCCGTCGCGCACGACGTCACCGGGCGAGTACGGGTACAGGAGTTGCTCGAGGAGCGCGTGGCGACCCTCTCCCGCATCGCCGCCGCCAACCTGTCCCTCGAGCTACACGCGGAGAATACCTTCGACGTCTTGGCCGAGAGCGTGGTGAACGCCTGCACGGCCGGTGCCTGCACGGTGGCCTTGATCGAGGAGGAAACGCATACGCCGTACCTGGTCGGTTCGCACGGCCTGCCCGAGGGGTACGCCGCGGGCCTACAGGCCGCCTACCGATCCGGGGCGCAATCCCCGACCCTGGAGGTCTTCCGTACGCGCAAGCCCGTGCTCCTTCGCGACGTTCACCGGCTTCTCCTGCAAGATCCACTCTACGCGCCCATCCACCGCTTTGCCGATGAGGTTTCGCTGGATACCGTCTACACCGTGCCGCTCGTCTCCCGAGGTCGGGCCGTGGGCGCGATGAACTTCGCCTACCTCCCCGATCAAGAGCCTGGGGAGGACGAGAAGGTCTTTCTCAGGGCCGTCGCCGACCAGACCGCTGTGGCGGTGGACAACGCCCGCCTCTTCGCCGAGGCCCGCGGCAAAGCGGCCCTCGAAGAGCGCCAACGGCTCGCCCGCGAACTGCACGACTCCGTCTCCCAGGCGCTCTACGGCATAGCTTTGGGCGCCAAGACCGCCCGCACCTTATTGAAGCGTGACCCAAATCAGGCCGCCGAGCCGCTCGACTACGTCCTCTCCCTGTCCGAGGCCGGCCTGGCCGAGATGCGGGCACTCATCTTCGAGTTGCGCCCGGAGTTCTTGGTAAAGGAAGGGCTCGTAGCCGCGCTCGAGAAGCAGGCAGCCGCCCTAAAGGCCCGCCATGAGATCCAGATCGAAGCCACCCTCTGCGACGAGCCAAAGGCTTCGCCGGAAGCGAAGGAGACCGTCTACCGCATCGCCCAGGAAGCCCTCCACAACACTGTCAAACACGCCCGCGCCAGCCACGTAGCGTTAAAGGTGGAATGCGATCCCGGACGGATAACCCTCGAAGTCTGTGACGACGGCGTGGGATTCGAAGCGGGAGGGGACTTTCCGGGGCACCTAGGCCTGCGCTCGATGCGCGAGCGGGCGTCGCACCTCGGGGGGACATTAGAAGTGGAGACCGCACCGGGCAGGGGAACCCGGATCCAGGCACGTATACCGGTTTGAGACCTGGGTGTAGAGGAGACGTTCGACTCTTTGATCGGGTTTCCAGCTTGGAAACTCGCCCGCTTTCTCGAGGAAGGTAAACTTCGGCGGTCCTAACGTGCCGCTCGACTTTATCGTCTCCTTGGCAAACGGGTCCGCGAGAAAGCCTTCGAAAGCCTTCCGGCTTTCCCACTCGAATAACACCACGGCTTTGTTGGCCTCTCCCTCGACCTTGAAGAGTCGGCTACTCTGGCTGCCACGCTTCCTGCACATCTCGGTCCCCGGGTCGAGAAGACGCCGACGAGTTTGGGCAGGTCCTCGAAATCGACCTCGGCGAGAATGTAGATCATGCGCCTCTCGCCGCTCTGAGCCCGCGTATCCGCGGGTTCGGCACTGCTAATCGAAATCGAGAGGTGCTCCATACCCGTTTTCGCGCGCAAGATCGGATCCAGTACCCCACCCTGCCATCGCACAGCCTCGTCCCAGTCGTCGAAGATGAGATGGTATCCGTCGGCGAGCGTGACTATCTTTTTGCTCTGGATCTTCTTCGTTGCCAGTGCGGACACGGGGATGATCGTGTGGGCCGAGATGTGAGTCGCAAGGAGTGGCGGCGGCGAAGGAACAATCTGGGGCTCGCGCAGCGGAGGCGCCCAGAGGCGAGCCGACGCCGGCCCGTTAGAAGTAGTTCAGCCCGCTCGTGTTTTTCGGCACCGACGTGAGGGAGGTTCCTGATAAAGTGCCGAGGGGGCCTAGCGCAGGTCGGCCAGGAGCCGTGTGGCCTCTTCGGCGACCTCCTCGTCGGCCATCACGTTGTAGCGGCCCGCCTCCATTCCCCCCACCGAGGAAAAGTCCCGCTGCCCTTGCGCGAGGGCGTGAAAGAGGAGGCCTATGAGCGCCCCGAAGATGGCCCCGAAGATAAGTCCGTAGAGCGCGAGGATCAGCGCCGAGACGACGGGATCGAAAAGGTTGAATAAGCCCAAAAAGAAGCCGAAGAGGACCCCGATCGCGGCCCCGGAGCCCGCCCCCTGAAGCGCGGCCTGCCCGTACCCCATCCGTCCGGTTACCTGCTCCACGAACCGCAGATCCTCGGCTACGATAGAGACCCGCTCCACCGGAAACCTCTCGTCGGAGAGGTAGTCGACGGCTCGTTGAGCCTCCGCGTAGGAGTTATACGAGGCGATAACGCGCCGCGGGGCTCGGCCTTCAGGCTCCATTCCTCTAGGTTCGAACTCCATGTCTCGATCCTCCTCTCATCCCCATTGTCGGTTTAGCCGCTACCAAACCGACAATATATTACAAGTTGATAAATAATTCTTCCGCCCCCCCCCCGCTCATCGCGAACCGCCCACCGATCACACCTGGTCGGGGTAGGACCTACGGCGCCACCGCTCAGACGCGCTTGCCTGCTGGGATCAACCGCCTCCTTCTTCTTGCTGGCCTGCGCATCCGGTTATCACCAACCAGAGCGGCAGCGTCAGCACCCATAGGCCCACCGACCTCGCTCGGCCAACGCCGCGAGTAAGCATGCCATCCCCTTTCTCCGCTTCCACCGTTACACCTTAATAGTGTCATATGGTGAATCTGGTACATGCGGATGCTTACTTCGCAAGGAGCGGTCGCCTTAAGAGAGTTCTCAAGCTAGCCTGTGGTTTTGGCTTTGGAGACGAGGTTAGAACCCGAAGAAGCGCCGGAACCATCCCCGGCGGGCTTCGAGGGTTTCTCTAAGCTTGGCTTCGAAATGCTCCGCGCGTTCGCGTTCGGCGTTGGCCCGGTCCCGCTCCCGCAGCAGGTCCGGAACCAATCGCTCTCGCTCGGCTTCTAAGCGTTCGGCGCGTTCGCGCTCCTCCTGAAGCTGTTCGCGTAGGGTACTCTCGGCCTGCGTGGTCAACTCCAGGCGCGCGTCCGTTCGCCCGAGCTGGTAGCGGGCCTCGCTCAACTCCGCGGCAAGCTCCCGCACCAGCGTTGCCGCGTCCTGCTCAGATGTTATCAGGCTCTCGGTGCCGTTACGGGCTTGATCCGGTAACTTGCCCTCAGAATGCCTCTCCGCGCGTAGGTTCTCTACGCTGGCGATAGAGACCAAATAGCGCCGTTTCGCACCCGCTTCCTCGGTCTTGGCCTCTAGCTCGCCTGCGGCGATATAGTTGCGGACTTGCTGCGGTTTCACCCCCAGCGCCGCGGCCGCAACCCGCGTCGTCACCCATCCGGTGTCCTTTGCGCTCGTGCCGGTGTGTTGCTGCTGCATGACGCAAGTAGCCTATCGCACACCCTCGGCTCGGTACAGGGCGAAGTTGGCGGTTCGCAATATCTTGGGGAAGGGCTGGAGCCCGTGCGCTACGTCAGGATCCCACTGCACCAGAGAAAGCGACGGACACGGAATAGGTCCGTCTAGCTTACGCTCATCCTGTCCTTCGCACCGGACGAGCAGGAAGCTAATATACCTCGCGCAACCTACCGGGCTCCACCTCGTAGATGAAACCGCAAAGGCTAGCTCTTGACCCGCCGATGCTTATTCGCCCCTTTCTCCAGCACCGACTCGTACACTTCCACGTGACGCTCCGCTATGGCGGACCAGGAGAGGTCCCGGGTGTAGGTATGCCCTGCCTCCCCCAGTCGGGTACACTCCGTAGCATTGGCTAGTAGCTTGAGAAGTGCGACCGCGAGACCGGAGACGTCCCGTCGCTCTACGAGCCGCACCAGTCGGCCGTTCGCTAGCTCCGGCTCTGCTGGATCTGAGCTTGTGGCTACTACGGGTAGGCCGTGCGCGAAGAGCGTAAGCAGGGCGCCGCTTTTGAGGTTAACGCCATGGTTGAATGGCAGCACCCCCACGTCGGCGCTCGAGAGCAGCCGAGATGCTTCCTCCCCCGGCACATACCCCGTCATCGTCACCACCCCGCCGAGCCCGAGCTCCTCGACTAGCGATCGAAGCTTGTTCCAATACCAGGCGGCCTCTTCCCCGCGCAGGGCGAGGCTCTCGACACCACCTATCAGCAGCAGGCGTGCCTGAGTTTGTCTTTTGAGCACTTTTTCAAACGCCTCCAGCAACGTCTCCAAGCCCTTGACCGGGTGGAGGAAGCCAAAATAGGCGATGACCGGAGCCTCGGGGGGCCAGCCGTATCGGGAGCGTACCTCGCTCCTGGCCTCGTCGCGCCCTACCGGGACAACGTCTACGTTTGTTACGAGCGGGGCGTGATAGAGGCGGGGAGCCAGTCCTGGTATTCGGGTAGTTATGGCGTCCGCGAAATGGGTGTTCGTCGTGATCAGGGCATCGCTACCGGTGAGCAGGAAACCGTCCTCACGGTCCCACACGCCGCGGCGCTGTCCCCAGGTTTTGAGTGCTTCGAGGGCGCCCCGCGGGACGAAGCGCGGCTCCCACTCCCACCAGGCGTACTCGTGTACCGTCGTCACCAGGGGCGCGCGGACCCCGGCAGCCCTGAGCAGCGGCGGCAAGAAGAAGACGGCGCGCTTGAAGCCGTAGGTGCCCGCTGCGTGCTGGATGTGGATCACATCTGCCCGCGTACGACGCAAGGCCCGGACGAGGGCCGGTAGATCGGGGAGCCCCCAGCCACGCGCCACGCCCACCACGCTCGGGTCCCCCGAGGCCCGGGCCGCCTCGCCGGTGGTGAGCACGAGGGAGGAGACGCCGTGCTCGTCGAGCGCAGAGCGGAGGCGCCGGGTGTAGTGCGCCACGCCGCAGCGCTCCGGCCGGTACGTGCCGGCCACCATGGCCACGCGCATCAAGCCCGCGATCCCTCCCGCGGAGCCGCCGCGAACCGGTCGCCCACCTCGGCGAGCAACGAGAGGCCGGCCTCTACCACTTCTTTAGGTGGTATGTCGAGGCATTCGAGGTTGTACGGGCAGGTAAAGGCGTAGCACGGGCTGCACCACGTTTCGCGGCGGAGCCGCCGGTGGGGAGTGTCGCGCGGGCGCCACTGCTCCTCGAGCTCCGTGCCCGAGAAAAGCACCACGCTCGGTGCGCGTAATGCGTCGGCGAGGTGCATGGTGGAGGTGTTGTTGGTCAGCACCAGCCGCGCCCCCTCAACCAGCGCGGCAAGAGCACCCAGGTCGGTCGCTCCGACGAGGTCCACGCCTCGTCCGTTCAGCATGTCCAACAGCTCGGCGCTGCATGTGCGGTCCGCCTCGGTTCCGCTCACCACGACTGGCCAGCCCGTCTCCTCCGAGAGGCAGTATGCGGCGCGGGCGAAGCGGTCGGGGTGGTAGGTGCGCGCCTGGCAGCTCGTCCAGGGGCAGAGCAGGAGGTACGGCGAGTCCGGGGCCACCCGGCGTGCTTCTAGCAGCTCTGCGGTGGATCTTCGCGCCTTTTCCGGCACGCGGATTTCAAGGCTGCGGTCCCTGATGCGGAAGCCGACGTGCTCGATCAGGCGCAGGTTACGCTCGGCTTGGTGCAGCTCGTCGGGGGCGGGGGGCACCTCGGT
>JALZFK010000126.1 GCA_030861585.1 Actinomycetota bacterium
AGCGCGGCCAAGCCGCAGAGCCCGGACGGCTCCACGAACTCTACGGACCGGAGGTCCAGTACCGCCATTTCGCCCTCGACCCCCCGCGCAGCCGCGAACGCCGGGTCAAGGCTACCTAGCGTCAAAACCCCCCTCATCGCCCCCTTGCGGCGGACATTTAATTCTAGTTGCGTTCTCATCTCTATGATATTGTAAGCGGGAACTGCGGTAATGCGCACCCGCCGAAAGGCCGCGTCAGGCACCGGCAAAAATAGGCGTCCACGGATCTGTGACGTGGTCCGAGTCTCCGTATGTCGGGCACCTCTACGACTCGGGAAAAGTCACCTCGACAACATTGCCCGGATTGTACGGACAATGATCGGTGGCCAAGAATGTGTTTGGTCCCCAGGGACTTCCCCCTCCTCGGACACGACGAGGGGAACCCGAATTGTATTTGCAGAAGAAAGGTGTTCGTCTGGTATTGTGGCTCTGCAAATCATCGAAACGCAGGCGAAGAACAAGTGGCTTCTCCGGCTTACAGTGTTCGACGTGACGTACCCCGTGGGGAACTGGCTTATGCTCCCAACCAGCCCAGAAAAATACGCGTCGATTCAGGTCTAATAGGAGGTCTTCGAGCTTCCACCCGCTAAAACCCGATGTTGCTCTCGTGCAATGGCCCTTGGTCGTACAGAAAAACTCGATTCGAATCTATAGAAACCGGCGTTGTCACCACTCGTCTAACCCGAATAACGTCTCCGTTTACCGCAGCAACCGAGAGTCGCGGTGCTTTCGATGCCCTCAGAGACTTGATTCTTTCAATGTTCCTTCGATCAGTAAAACGACAAAGAAAGGGCCGAATCTCGGGATATCTGTCGAGGGTGAAAGGTATTCGAGACGAAACTCAACCGTCCCGTCGGCGCTCGTAGAAGAGCTCGGTATAGCGCTTATTGTCGAAGCGACTGATGATGGTGCCGTCGCCGACCTCCTCGAAGCCGCTCTTCTCGAAGACGCGCTGCATCCTCGTGTTGTGGCTCAAGGTCGAGCCGCGCACCACTTTGAGGTTTAAGGTCTCGAAGCAGTAGGAGACCAGAAGTTCGACGGCTTCGCTGGCGTAGCCGCGGCCGCGCATGGCGTTAGGACCTACCTTGATGCCGAGTTCGCAGCCCCCGCGTCTAAAGTCGTAGAGGGTAGCCATGCCGATGGCCTCGTCCTCGGCCTCGATGATGAAGGTCTTGACGCTCGGGTCCTCCCAGCGGGCCAAGTAGTCGCGGCGAGCAGCGGAGAGCGAGATCTTGATCGGTGACCGCCCGTTCCAGGCGGCAAGCTCGGGGTCTCGGTCCCACTCGTAGGCTTTCCTGACGTCGTCTTCGCGTGGGGGTCGTAAGGTTATGGATTCGCCGTTTATGGCCTCGAGCTCTTCGGCGTAGATCTTGGCTCCTCCCAACGTACTGCGGCCAACCATTACAAGTATAAAGCCTCTCGGGTAGAATACCCGTCGGGGGGAGACCTGAGGACCGGCGAGGCGGGCTAACCGCGAGGAAGATCGGGAGGACGTGAACAGCACCGTGGGGGAGTTCTTCGGGGGCTCCGCGCGTAAGATCCGGGACGACGTCTGGGGGGACGTCCCGGTGGACAAGTCGGTACGGTCGCTGCTGGAGACCGCCGCGATGTCGCGCCTCAAAGGGATGCTCCAGCTGGGTCTCGCCTTCTATGCCTTCCCCGCCGCGAAGCACACCCGCTTCGACCACTCGGTCGGCGTCTACCACCTCACACGCCTGATCCTCAAGCGCATCATAGACTCGGGAGCTTACCTGGAGGATAGGGACGTCCGAGGCACCCTCGCCGCCGCCCTTCTCCACGATATCGGACGCTACCCGTACGCGTCGGCCGTCGAGAACATAAGGCTGCCCGGTGTGGTCCCGCGCGACGAGGTCGCCCGGGACCTGATCGAGGAAACCGAAGTCGCCGACATCCTGCGTGAAAGGTGGGACCTCGAGCCGCACAACGTCTTCCGTCTCATAGCCCGCGACGTCGCCGAGGACGGCGACGATGGCAGGACGCCCTTGCACGGCGTTACGCCTACCGAGCACCTGTTGCGAGACATCCTCATCGGTTCCCTAGATGCACACACCCTCGACCGCCTCGTCCGGGACGCGAGCGGGGCGAGGGTCCCCTATGGCATGCCGGATATCGAGGCCCTTATAAACACTTTGCGCATCGTCGGCCAGGACAACCGGGCGCTGCTGGTCGTGGACGAGGCGGGGGTGGGTCTCCTACAGGCCTTGGTCTTCGCTCGGTACCTGATGCACTACAACGTCTACGGCCACCACGCCCTGCGCGTGCCCAGCGTGATGTTCCTCCGGGCCGTGCAAGACGCCATCCAGGCCGAAAAGATGACCTCCGAAGAGCTTGCCCGCCAGGACGACGCGGGGGCTTTGGCCCTCGTCCTCCGTTGTGCCGACCCCGAAAGCTCCTCGGCCGTCCTTGTCAAGCGCCTCGTCGAACGTCGGCCCTACAAACGTGCCCTGGAGTTCGACGAGCGCCACCCGAGCTACGCCTCCCTGATACGCCTCGGCGAGGATGCCTCCTGGAGACGCCGGGTCGAGGAAGCCTGGGCCCGCTACCTCACCCGCTACCGCAAAGGTACCGCGGGCCCATTCGATATCCTCATAGACCTCCCCGAACGCGGGCGCTTTGAGGTCGACCTCCGGCTCATCCGGCGCTCCCCACTCCCCGGCGAGCGCAACCCCGTAACGTGGCAAAGCATCTCCGGGCTCTCCGAAGAAGACATGACCCGCTACCACGCCCCCCTCTACCGCGTCCGCATCGCCGCCGCCAACGACGATCTCGCAACCTCCGTTAGGCGCCACGCCGATGAACTCTTCACCATCGCCGAGGAGGTCGGGTAGTAAGCGCACGCGTCTTAGGGAAGCCGGCCAGAGAAAAGGGCCGGTGTTTACAGAAGGGAGAGACCCTTTTCCGGCCCTTAGCGGCTCCCTGATAAAGCCGCTAGGATGATGCAGATATTATAACCACACC
>JALZFK010000140.1 GCA_030861585.1 Actinomycetota bacterium
TCCTTGGGCTTTGGCAGCGATGAGGCAGGGCTCTCCTACAAGGAGATGAAGAGCAGGGTCACGAGCGAGCTTCGCAAGATCTTCCGTCCCGAGCTTCTGAACCGGATCGACGAGGTCATCGTGTTCCACAAGCTTGAGCGCGAGGACATGCGCCACATCATCGAGATCCAGGTCCGCCGCCTGAGGAAGCAACTCACCGAGCGCAACGTGACGGTGGAGTTCACCCGCGAGGCTCTCGACAAGCTCTCGGATGCGGGCTACGACCCGGCGTTTGGCGCGAGGCCCTTAAGGCGCGTGCTGCAGCGCATGATCGAGGACCCGATGAGCGAGATGATCCTCAAGGGTGAGGTCCCTAACGGCTCCAAGGTCGTTATCGAGCCAAACGACGTCTCCTACGAGGACGTGGCCGAGGACGAGTCCATCGTGAATATCAAGGTCGTCCAGCCTAAGGAGGTCGTTCCCGCCGAGTAGGGCGGCACGAAAGATAAAGCTACTGAGCCGGGGCGCAAAAGCGTCCCGGCTTTTTCCGTCGGTATCTCCTTTTTATCTCGTACAATCACTTTATGGCTACGAAGAGTGTGTTTGTCTGCTCTAACTGCGGTCATACCGAGCCGAAGTGGCTCGGGCGATGCCCAGATTGTGGGGAGTGGAGCACGTTTATCGAAGAATTGCGCGAGGACAAGAAGGCCGTGGGCTTCGCGGCTCGGGTAGCCAATACGAGGGGATCAAGGCGGGCAGCCGGCACGACCCTGACCCTTAAAGAAGTACGGGCGGAGCGCGAGGGCGGCAGGATCGACACCGGGATCGGTGAGCTCAACCGGGTCTTGGGTGGAGGGATCGTACCGGGCTCGATGGTCTTGGTCGGCGGGGAGCCGGGGGTCGGTAAGAGCACGCTCCTGTTACAGGTGATGGGCAACTTTGGAGAGGGTTGCTTGCTGATCTCGGGCGAAGAGTCCCCCCGCCAGGTGGCCCTCAGCGCTCGGCGTCTTGGGGTGGGAGGCGCGGGTTTCAGGATACTCTCTGAGACGGACGTGGCCGTTATCGAGGCGACGATCCTCGAGGAGCGGCCACGGGTGGTAATAGTGGATTCCATTCAAACGCTCTACTCGCCGGAGCTTTCGGGGGCGCCGGGGGGCGTGGGGCAGGTACGGGAGACAGCCGCCCGGCTTATGCGGCTCGCCAAGGCGGAGGGTATCGCGATCGTCCTGGTTGGTCACGTGACGAAAGAGGGTTCGATCGCCGGCCCGAGGGTCCTGGAGCACATGGTCGACACGGTGCTGCAGTTCGAGGGGGATCGGTACCAGTCCTTCCGGGTATTACGGGCCTTGAAGAACCGTTTCGGCTCGACGAACGAGGTTGGAGTGTTTGAGATGACGGGGCAGGGAATGGTCGAGGTAGAAGATCCATCCGCATTCTTCCTCTCCGGGAGGGAGGGCGGGATGCCACCGGGGGTGGCGACTGTTTGCCTGCTCGAAGGGACACGGCCGATGCTGGTCGAGATAGAGAGCTTGGTCACGCCGAGCCCGCTCGCGGTCCCACGCAGGGTGGCGAACGGGCTCGAGGTCGGTCGGGTGAACATGCTGTGTGCGGTGCTCTCTCGAAGAGCAGGACTGGTTTTGGGGGATCAGGACGTTTACGTGAACGTCACCGGTGGCGTCAGGGTCGAGGAGCCAGCGGCGGACTTGGGAGTGGCGTTGGCGATTGCCTCGGCTTTAAGGGACCGGCCCGTCGAGATGGGGTCGGCCTGCTTCGGTGAGGTGGGCCTCACCGGAGACGTGAGGTTCGTGACGGGGGCTCCGCGGCGGGTCGCCGAGCTACTCAAGCTGGGCTTCAAGCGTATAATAACCCCGGAAGGTGCGCCCGAAGGCCCGCAAAATGCCGGGGGTGACGGCGCCCGGAGTGGTCGGCTCAGAAGAGAGGTGGTCGAGGTAAAGACGCTCGAAGAAGCCGTGGGGGCGGCGCTTTCTCCGTGAGTCCTCGGCGGGATCTCCCGAGGGAGCTGACTGGGGCGCTCAGGCTCGTGGCGCCGGGGACAGACCTTCGGGAAGGCATAGACAACATCATCAGGGCCCACAGCGGGGCCCTCATCGTCGTCTCCAACCCGCGGAAGCTCGAGAGGCTGAACTTGATCTCCGGCGGCATGAAGATCGAGGTAGAATTCACCCCAATGCGGCTCTACGAGTTGGCCAAGATGGACGGTGCTATTATCGTCTCGCCGGACATCTCTTACATCCACTACGCCAACGTCCAGCTTACCCCGGACCCCACGCTCCCCTCCCAAGAGACGGGCCTCAGGCACTTAGCCGGACATCGCATAGCTCAGCAGACGGGGGATCTCGTCGTGGTCGTCTCCGAGCGACGGCGAGTCGTCAGCCTCTACCAGGGCATCTACGGTCCGCACGTCCTGGAGGAGATAGGCGTCGTACTCTCAAAGGCTAATTCCGCTTTGGCCACGCTCGAGAAGTACACCCGTAGGCTACGCGAGGAGGCTCGCGTGCTCACGCTGCACGAATACGAGGGGATCACGACGCTGCGGGAAGTCGTAGGCGCCGTCGCTACCTTCGAGTATTCGATGAGGATAGGTGGGGAGATCGAGAACTACGTCAGGGAGCTTGGGCAGGAGGGGCGCCTGGTGGAGATGCAGCTCGAGCAGGCCTTTCACAACGTTCCCGAGCAGTACGACGCCCTGATCCGGGACTACGCCGCCGACGATGCGGATCACGAGGAGATCCGCGCGCGTTTGCACGAGTTCTCCAATGAGGAGCTCTCGGACCCGATGGAGATCGCCCAAGTCTTAGGCTACAGCTCCGTCGGGCCGTTGGAAGAATTCTTCCTCGAGCCGCGGGGATACCGACAGCTGGTGCGCGTACCGCGCCTGCCGGGCAGGGTCGCCGAGAAGCTTATAGAGGAATTCGGCACCCTTAGGGAGCTGCTCGAGGCCACTGAGGAGGACCTGGACGATGTGGAGGGTGTGGGTCAGGCGCGCGCGAGGGCCATCCGGCGTAACCTCAAGCGGCAGCGCAGCCTGGAGAGCTCGGGGGAGGTGCCATGAGGATGGACGGGATGGAAGGGTCGGGGCCAAAGGACACGGCGCCGGAGGGCGGCGTTCAGAACCATACTCAGGCGCAGGCTTTCGTCGAGGGCGACCTCGTGGTCTACCCCAACCACGGCGCGGGGTGCGTGGCCGGCGTCGAGGAGAAGACTATCCTCGGTGAGGTTCGGCGCTACTATGTCGTGTACCTGCCGGACACGGAGCTCACGGTCAGCATCCCCGCCGAAGGCGAGACGGGGTTGAGGCCCTGCGCCGACGAGGAGGGTGTAGCGCGGGCACTCACGCTTCTCGGGGCCGACGCTACGATCATGCCTTCCAACTGGAATCATCGGCTCAAGCATAACCGGGAGAAGATAAGGGATGGTGAGATCTCTCAGGTTGCCGAGGTGGTGCGCAACCTCTCTGTCTACGGCGCCGAGAACGGCCTCTCTACCGGGGAGCGCAACATGCTGATAAAGGCCCGTCAGATCCTGGCTTCCGAGATTGCAGTTGTCCGGAACATCGAGGTCGCCGAGGCCGAGAAACTGGTGGATGAAGCGCTGCGGGGCGGTACCGGGGGCGGAACCAAATAACTTCCCCCGCGCCGGATACCAAATCAAGCCCCGTCGTGACGCTCGTGCTCGCCGGCGGAACGGGGAGCCGAATGGGTCGGCCCAAGCAGTTCATCGACCTTTTGGGTATTCCCGCTCTCCTCTATACCATGCGCGCCTTCCAGGAGGCTCCGAATGTAAGCCGCATCTACGCGGTCGGCGACCGTAGCCGCATCGAAAACCTCGCCGAAGAGGCGGGCATAAGCAAGTATGCTGGCTGCGCTCCCCCCGGTGAGAGTCGCTCGCTCTCGACCCGTAACGGCCTTTTGCTGCTCGAAGAAGATCCCGAAACGGTCGTCCTGGTGCACGACGGATGCCGCTGCCTCGTCACCTCGGATCTCGTCCGGCGCGTTGCCTCGGCGGCCGCGGGAGACGTCGATGGTGTCGTCCCTGCGCTCTCCGTCTCGGACACCGTCAAGGTCGCCGAGAACGGGACCGTGCTCGATACCCTCGATAGGACGAAGCTCTACGCAGCCCAGACCCCGCAAGCCTTCCGGCTTAGGGTACTCCGCGAAGCCTATGCAGGCTCTGATGAATACTTGAGTTCCGCGACCGACGACGCCTCCCTCGTCGAGAAGGCCGGAGGCCGCGTCCTCGTGGTGACGGGCGAGAGGACTAATATCAAGCTTACTTCGCCCGAGGATCTGATCCTGGCCAAAGCCATCCTTATTGCCCGGACGGGGGCTAAGGCCGGAGCGCCGAACCGAGTTCGAAGGTAGCCTCGGCGTGTGAGAAAGGAGCCAGAAATTAGTGGCGACCGAACAGCTTTCCGGGTAGGCTTAGGCGTCGACGCCCATGCCTTCGCGAGGGAGGGCGAAGCCGGGGAGGAGGCGCGCAGGCTCGTGCTCGGGGGGGTGACGATACCTTTCGAGAGGGGGCTCCTCGGCCACTCCGACGCCGACGTCCTCGCCCATGCGGTCACCGACGCCCTCCTCGGTGCCGCCGGCCTCGAGGATATCGGCCACTACTTCCCCGACACCGACGAGCGCTACAGGGACGCGGACTCCATAGAGCTTCTGCGTGAGGTTCGAACACTCGTCGGCGGGTTCTGGGAGATCGCGAACGTGGACGCGGTCGTCGTCTGCGAACGTCCGAAGTTAAGAGACCACCGCGACGCAATGCGCCAGAACCTAGCTAGCGCTTTGGGTGTAAAGGCTTCGCGGGTGAGCGTGCGCGGCACGACCACCGAGGGTTTGGGCTTCACGGGGCGGGGCGAAGGAATAGCTGCGCAGGCCGTCTGCCTCTTGGAGAGCCGCTAGGAAGATGGAGCACGGCACGGTCCGGGCACGCTTTGCCCCGAGCCCTACGGGGATGCTGCACCTCGGCGGAGCCCGTACGGCGCTCTTTAACTACCTGTTTGCTCGTTACCACAATGGTAAGCTCGTCCTACGCATCGAAGACACCGACCGAGCGCGGAGCTCGGAGGAGTTCGAGCGGTCCTTGTTAGAGGATCTAGCGTGGCTCGGCCTCCGTTTCGATGAGGGGCCGTACCGTCAGAGCGAACGCACAAGCTTCTACGATGAGGCGGCGCTGAGCCTCTCCGAAGGAGAGCGGGCTTATGAGGCGGAGGACGAGCTCGGAAGGAGCGCCTTGTACTTCCGGCCGCCTACGCGGAGCGGGATCTTTCGGGACGCGCTGCGGGGCGATATCCGCTTCGCCAACGTCGAGGACTTCGTTATACGCAAGTCTGACGGCACCCCGGCATACAACTTCGCGGTGGTCGTAGACGACGGAGTGATGGGTATAACCCACGTCATCCGGGGAGAAGAGCACCTTCCGAACACCGCTCGCCAGGCCCTCCTTTACCGGGCCCTGGGCGAAAAAGAACCTGAGTTTGTTCATCTCGGCCTGATCCTGGGGCCCGACGGCAAGAAGCTTTCCAAACGTCACGGTGCCCAAAGCGTCACGCAGTACCAGAGCGAGGGCTACCTGCCCGAGGCGCTCGTGAGCTACCTCGCCCTTCTCGGCTGGTCGCATCCGGAGGGCAAGGAGGAGTTTACCAGCCTCGACGAGCTCGCGAGGGAATGGGACCCCTCGCGCCTCGGCGCGAGCCCCTCTACCTTCGACGCTGAACGCCTGCTCTTTGTTAACGCCCGGCTCATCCGCGCCTTGCCGACAAGAGAGCTGTACTATCGGCTGGAGCCGTTTCTCGAAGAACCCTTGCCCAAAGGGAGGGAGCTTTTGGCGGTGGAGGCCATCAGGGAGGAGATGCGCCTCCTCTCCGACGCGCCCCGACTGGTTCGTGGTATCACCGCCCCAGTCGACCCTTTGGCCTTCGTCCACGAGCTGCCGGAGTCTAGTGTGGAGGTTTACGCTCACGTCGAGCGGGTTCTGGAAGGCCAAAGTCTGGAGGATCTGGAGGACGCCCGCGAGCTCGTGCGGGAATTGCGAGCGTGGGCGAAGCAGGTGGGACTCAAAACCCGCGATCTCTTGCACCCTCTAAGGCTCGCGCTCACGGGTCGGAACCGGGGACCGGAGATGGCGTACATCTTCGCGGTGCTTGGTGGTCAGGAAGCTCGAGGACGGATAGAGAGAGCAAGAGAGGCTAGACTAAGGGCATGAGCGTGCTGGTACGAGACACCTTGAGCGGTCGAGAGGTAGAGGTCGGGAAAGGCGGGAGGATTGAGCTCTACGTCTGCGGTCCTACGGTCTACAACCACATCCACATCGGTAACGCTCGCGCGCCGCTTTTCTGGGACGTTATTGCACGGTACTTGAGGAGCCGGGGCTACGAGGTCACCTTTGTACAGAACATCACTGACATCGAGGACAAGATCATCAACAAGGCCAACGAAGAAGGCGTCTCCTGGGAGGAGATCGTCCGCCGCTACACGGACTCCTTCCACGAGCGGCTGAGGATGCTCGGGGTTGGCCTCCCGGATGTCGAACCCCGCGCCACCGAGCACATCCCTGAGATGGTCTCGCTCATCGAGGAGCTCATGGAGAAAGGGCACGCCTACGCGCCCGGCAACGGCGACGTCTACTACGCTGTCGGGAGCTACCCGCTCTACGGCCAACTCAGCAAACAGCGCCCCGACGAGATGCGTGAAACCGAGAAAGGCGCGACTGGTTACAAGAAGAGCCCCTTGGACTTCGCGCTCTGGAAGGCTTCGAAGCCCGGCGAGCCCTCCTGGGAGAGCCCGTGGGGGCCAGGACGGCCGGGCTGGCACATCGAGTGCTCGGCGATGGTCGAGAAGCACCTGCCTGGGGGTGCCGATATCCACGGAGGCGGCACGGATCTGCGCTTTCCGCACCATGAGAACGAGCTCGCCCAGAGTACTGGTGCTCACCCGGATCGCACCTTCGTCCGGGCTTGGGCTCACCACGGGATGGTCAACCTGGCTAGCGACAAGATGGCCAAGTCTTTAGGCAATATCCTCGACGTGCAGAGGGCCGTCGAGCTTCACGGCAGAAACGCCATCCGGATGTGGCTCTTGCAGAGCCACTACTCGCAGCCCATAGACTACTCCGAGGAGATCTTGGAGGAGAAAAAGCGCTCCTACGAGCGGCTCCGAAACCTATATACACAGATCGCTGACTCTACGTCCTCCTCCAAGCTTTCCGAAAGCCTCGCCTCAGAACTCAGAGAGAGGTTCGATGCGGCGATGCGGGAAGATTTCAACACGCCGGAGGCTGTGGCGGCGCTCTTCGAGGCGGCTAGGAAGGCTGGGCAGGAAATCTCCGCCCGCCCGGAGGCGGCTCAGGAGTTTGCTGGGCTCAAGGAAGCTTTCGAGGAACTTCTGAAGATAGTCTTAGGCTTCGATCTCAGTAAGGCTCATGTTGTTTATGGTGGTTACATACCGAGCGAGGAAAGAGTCTTCGAAGTAACTATCACGACAGATCCCGAACAGGAAAACCCTGAGCAGGAGATTCTGGAGAAGATCAGGCTCCGGGGGGAGGCACGGCGAGAAAAGAACTGGGCGCTCGCTGATCAGTTGCGAGAAGAGGTAGAAGCCGCAGGGTGGACGATTGAGGACAAACCTCAAGACCATTACCACGTTAGTTTTGCGGGTTGAAACGAGAAATTATTTATGGTGTCCGCCCGGTGGTCGAAGCCCTCAGGAGCAAGCGTCGGGAGGTCCATGAGGTCCTCCTGGACGCGGTCGGCGACACAGAGATCGTATCAGAGGCAGCCGCCCGCGGCGTACGTCTGAGGCGTGTTCGTCGGAAGCACGTCGAGGAGCTGGCGCCCGGCGCGGTCCATCAAGGCGTTGCGGCCCGGGTAGGGCCTTATCCGTATTCGGGACTTAAAGAGATCCTCGCTGCACCCGACCTGCTCCTCCTTATCCTCGACGGCGTGACCGATCCACGGAACCTGGGAGCTGTGCTGCGGGTGGCGGACGGGGCTGGAACGAGCGGCGTTATCGTGCCGAAGGACCGGGCCGTAGGTGTCACCCCGGCGGCCGTAAAGGCGAGCGCGGGTGCGAGCGAGCACGTGGCCGTAGCACGGGAGACGAATCTCCGTCGAGCTTTAGACAAGATAAAGAAAGCCGGTGTGTGGGCGTATGCCGCCGAGGGGGGGGCGCCGCTGGCGTATACGGACCTCGAACTTTCGGGGCCAGTGGCTTTCGTATTGGGGAGTGAGGGCCAGGGTATCAGGCGCCTTGTGCGTGAGGGGTGCGACGGCGCGATCTCAATCCCGATGCGTGGGGC
>JALZFK010000150.1 GCA_030861585.1 Actinomycetota bacterium
GTCCCCGCGGTGTTACGCCAGGCGGTGGACTCCCTGGGCCCGCTCGGGGTGTGCGGGCTCATCGGCGCGGCGCCTTTAGGCACCGAGTTCAGCCTGGACATGAACGATGTCCTCATCCCCGGGAAGACCGTGCGCGGGATCGTCGAGGGCGACTCCGTCCCGCGCGTCTTTATCCCGCGCCTCGTGGACCTTTACCAGGCGGGACGCTTCCCGTTCGATCGCCTCGTACAGGCCTATTCCCTGAACGAGATTAACCAGGCCGCCGAGGACGCGGAGGAGGGTAACACCATCAAGCCCGTGCTCCGCATGGAGCAGCCGTGACGTCCCATCCAAACGAACGCCACGAAAGGGGCTGAGGATGCTCGAAGGAGTTCGCCTCGTCGACGCGCACGTGCACGCCGCGCGCCGACCCACGCTCAAGCCCTCCTGGATAGAATGGGCCGAGCACTTCGGGGAGGATGTCCCCCTCTCCGACCTGTACGACCAGGAGGGCACTTTAGTGCCTTCGCGCCTCGACGAGTACATGGAAGGGGAGGGGGTGGACGTGGCGATCATGCTGTGCGAGTACAGCCCAAAGGCGACCGGGATCCAACCTATCGAGGACCTTTTGCCCATCGCCGAGTACAACCCCGAGCGTTTCAAGATCATGGCCAACCTTAACCCGCACTACCATCACCCCCTCTCCGAAGAGCTGGAGCGCCAGATGGAGATGGGCGCGGTCGCCCTGAAGGTGCACCCCGTGCACGGGGGCTTCGCGCCGAACGATCCGGCCCTGTACCCGGCCTACTGGCTCTGCCAGGAGCACGGCCTACCGGTGGTGGTCCACTGCGGGACGAGCACCTTTCCAGGGTCCACCAACCGTTACGCGGACCCGGCCCTCCTAGAGGACGTGATCCGGGACTTCCCCGACCTGACGGTGGTCCTGGCCCACGGAGGGCGCGGCTGGTGGTACGAGGCCGCGGGATTCATGACCGCGATGCGGGAGAACGTGTGGATCGAGGTCTCCGGCCTCCCCCCGCGGAAGCTACCCGAGTACTATAGTGAGCACGGTTTCGAGCGCCTGGCGAGGAAGATGATCTTCGGCACCGACTGGCCTGGGGTGCCGGGGCTCAAGAAGAACGCTCTCGCCTTCTTCGAGCTCGGCTTGGATGCCGAGACCGTGGAGCTGATCCTGCACGAGAATGCCGAGCGAGTATACAAGCTGGACGCCAAGCGGGAACACAAGGACACCAGCTCCGAGTGAACAGCGTGCTCGCACCGACACACCGTCGGTGCGAGCGCATCATAGCTTCAACCCGTACGCCGTTGCCCCGAGAATTTCGTGCTTCCGGTAGTCGTCGCCACACCGATGGTCTGGTGGCCTCACGAACCGTCAGATGCGCTTAGCTCGCTCGTGGAGCACCGCGTATTCCGGCAGTTAAGATCACTCGTCGGACTCTTCTGGCTCCTCCACCAGGATCGCAGCGACCGGACACTGTTCCTCGGCTTTTCGCAGGGTCTCTATGTCCTGCGCCGTAGGATCTACTACCTCCGCCTTATCTTCATCGTTCAGCTGGAAAACTCCCTTGGCCACTTCCACGCAGTTGCCCGAGCCTATGCACATCTGCTGGTCGACTTCTACTCGCGGCTCCGCCATGATCAATCACCTCCCCTCTGGCCCTCGATCGTTTTCCCGTCTCTAATGTACCATCGGTGGGTAAACCTCCGCAGCTTCTCGTTCGGTCTCGTCGAACACGGGGATTGACCGAAATGCGAGGCCCATGATAGAAATCGCCAGAGTAGCGGCGCAAGCTGCGTTGTGGGCGAAAGGCGCGAGCGGCGCGAGATGGGAAAGGTTCTTTGGCAGAAGTAGCCGATACCGGGGGTGTGGTACCTCAGGAGGAGGCCGAAGCGTCCCAGTAGCTATCCTGGCGTCCTACCCGTCGCGGTCCTAGCTCGTAGCTGCCCAGGATAGCGCTCGCTGGCTTCCCGCTAACCTATTCGAAGGACACAGGTGGGTAGGCGTAGAGAGGCGCTATTTCACGCGAAAGACACGGTGAGCGGAGGCTGCCTGTGAGCCTCGAGCACGAATACGTCACCCTGCTGGACCGGAATCGCGTTGCCCAAAGAACCGGAGAGCACGATGTCTCCGGGTTGCAGGCTAGTCCCAAACGAGGCCAGCTTGTTGGCCAGCCAAGCCACGGCCTCGGCGGGGTGACCTAAAGAAGCGGAGCCCATACCT
>JALZFK010000198.1 GCA_030861585.1 Actinomycetota bacterium
CTATGTCGAGCACCTCGTGGGCCCCGACTCGATGGTGGTCGGGATCAAATAGTGTGCCGCACTCTGCAGCGCCGAACAACGTCACGGCGGAGATCGAAACCTTAGCAAAACAATAGCAAACTGGAACGATCCGCCGTGAACGGCGAAGTGTGCTAGATCGTGGGAGATGACCGGCAGCTACGGGAGAGGTAAGCAAGGAGAGAGCCGTATCGCGCACGCCAATGTGCGACCTTCTGGGGATCGAGGCACCCGTCATGCAGGCGGCGTTCTGGCCAGCGACCTCACCGGAACTGGTGGCAGCGGTCTCATTTGTCAGATATTGACACTTTGATTTTGACACGGGTTATGAGACAGAGAATCACGCATAAAACCGTTGCGAAGAGGGAAGAAAAAACGTGTCTCATAAACGACCGTTTTTGGTACCTCGTGGCACCTAGCTTCTAGCTAGCCACACAATCCCCATTCTACGAAGGAACCTGCTCGTTTGTGCTTCGAGACTATCGAGACGAAGCTGAGCGAAACGTGCCTAGGTTAGACCGAGCCAAATACAGTAGAGATAGCGGCACCTTCGAGACAGGCACTACTATTTTCCGGCAGCATCAACATGTGAACCTCAGTGTCAAAATCTGTAGCGCGAGTACGCTCTGTGGTTCGATAAGTCGCGCTTTAACTGATCTGCTCCGCCAACTCGAGAATAATGCCCTCTGGCCCACGAACGTAGCAGAGCTTGTACTTGCCAAAGTCTTGTATCTCACTGAAGGTTTCTGTCCCTTTCTCTTTCAGCTTGGCGACAACCGCCTCGATATCCTCAACGACAAACGCGATATGGCGGACACCCAGGGTATTAGCCAAAGGTTGCTGGATACCATTCTCGTCTGACGGCGTATGGAATTTGATGAGCTCGATATTCGCCTGGCCATCCGGCACCCGGAAAAAGGCAAACGATGTTTTCACGTCGTTGAGCCCGACCACCCGATCCAGCGACGCCCCTTCCAATGCTCCTTCCCCTTGCAGTTCAAGCCCGAAGTCGAGAAAGAACGCTTTCGCGGCAGGAAGATCGTTGACGATGACACCCACGCGATCGATGCGATGGACCTTCATATCTCACACCTCCTATTCGTCGATGTTATAGCGTAGATCCGACAGTTTAGGGTGTAATTTCGCAGGTTCGTTGTTGCCGAGTAGAGTAGAGTCCAAGAGAAGAAGTGGTGCATGTCCGCCGGGGAGGATGTAGGGAGGACAGGCAAGCATCGGAGAATACGCGCGTATATGCAGACCTGACAAAACACACAGACAAAAATTTACGGGCAAAGATCTACGGTTAGGGGCAAAGATCTACGGAACCATACAGGTACTTCTTGCCGTACAGTTATGGATTTCGATATAGCTTTGCTTCGGGCGATATAGTATAGGATACGTGTAGGGCGTCACCACCGAGGCCTGAGAGGTAGGTGAGAAAGGGGACGATGATCGAGAACTTTACCCCGATCGGCGGGTTCATAGGTGGGCTACTCATTGGCCTGGGGAGCGCGCTCATGTTGCTGTTCAACGGTCAAATCGCCGGAATCAGCGGCATCGTCGGTGGCCTATTGGCCCGGAAAGCCTCGGAAGTCGGCTGGCGCGGGGTGTTCGTCGCGGGCCTTTTGCTAGGAGCCTTCGCTTACATGTTTGCGACGGGGGGCGCCATTCCCGTCGGGATAGAGGCGTCTTTGCCCGTCATGGTGGTGGCGGGGCTTCTGGTGGGCTTCGGCACCCGCCTGGGTTCGGGGTGCACCAGCGGCCACGGCATCAGCGGCATCGCGCGGTTCTCCAGACGCTCGATCGTCGCTACGCTGGTGTTTATGGTCACCGCGGTCGTCACCGTGTTCCTTACCCATCACGTGCTCTAAAAGAGGTCGAAATGCTAAGGATGCTCGTCGCTTTGTTCTCGGGCACACTTTTTGGCTTGGGGCTCACCGTTTCGGGGATGGTGGATCCTTGGAAGGTCATCGGCTTCCTCGACGTTGCGGGCGACTGGGACCCGACCCTGGCGGTCGTCATGGGCGGCGCTCTGTTGGTCGCCATCCCCGCCTTACGCCTCATCTTGAAGCGGCCGAGCCCGGTCCTAGAGGACGAGTTCGAAGTGCCGACCAAGAAAGAGTTGGACGCGAGTTTGCTTGGGGGCGCCGCGCTGTTCGGCGTTGGTTGGGGATTGTCGGGGTTCTGTCCCGGCCCCGCGGTGACGGCGCTGGCCTCGGGGCTCACCCCGGTGTTCGCGTTCTTCGCCGCGATGATCGTGGGGATGACGCTATACAAGTGGATCTCCTAGCGACCAGGATTGTATCCACAGATACGCGATCCGACCGATAGCAAGGTCACCTCCGTGCACCCCTATGATCCTCAGATCGCAGACTGGACGGTCGAGATTGCGACCCCTCCCGCGAGCCCGTGTCTGCGACCGTCGGGAGGCTCGATGGCCGGTCAGGCGGAAGTCCCCTTGCTCCATCGGATGGAGGAGGTGCTTGACGGTGTGAACTCCCAGCTCTTCTAACGAGCCGTGGGCTGATCGGTCAGAGTAGGTTAAGGAAGCGTGCTCGAGAGCACGTTAGCCAAAGAAGAAGGCCAGGAGAAGGTATCGCTATGTTTTTCCGAGAAGTACTCAACGAAGATTTGGGTTGCGGCTCCTATGTCGTCGCCGACGGCGGCGAGGCAGCGGTAATCGACCCTAAGTGGGACGTAGAGGAGTACCTACGGATCGCCGAAGAGAACGGCTTTCAGATCACCCACATCGTCGAGACGCACAACCACGCCGACCACCTTTCGGGACACGGCCGCCTGGTCGAAGCAACCGGGGCGAAGATCTATATCTCCAAAGACGCCGGGGTCGAGTACGAGCACGAGCCCCTCTCGGAGGGTGACGTGATCGAGGTGGGAGGGGCGCGTATCATCGCCGTTGCCACCCCCGGCCATCGTCCCGAGCACCTCTCCTTCCTCGTCGAGGACACCAGCCGGTCCGAAGAGCCCTGGCTTCTCCTCACCGGGGACTCGCTCTTCGTCGGAGATCTGGCCCGCCCCGACCTCGCCGTCGAGGCCGAGGAGGGCGCCCGCGGCCTCTTTCATTCCTTGAGCAAGCTGCGCGAGTTCGAGGACTTCGTGGAGGTAAGACCGGGGCACATAGGCGGCTCGCTGTGCGGCGGTGCCAACATGAGTCAGAAGCCCGACTCGACGATCGGATTCGAGCGACGCTTCAACGACTACCTGCGGTTCGAGGCAGAGGACGAGTTCGTGCGGACCCTGACCGCGGAGCAGACCCCGCAGCCGCCGAACTTCGAGCGGATCGTCGAGCTAAACCGGGGCCCGCTCTTAACGGAGGTCGCCCCGCTCAGACCCCTGTTGCCCCAGCGGGTGAAGGAGCTGACCGAGGCCGGCGCCCTCGTAATCGACGGGCGTGACCAACGGGAGTTCGACTCGGCTCACGTTCTAGGTTCGGTAAACGTGACGATGAACCAATCGGGGGTAGGAACGCGGGCTGCCTGGATCCTGAACTCCGAGACCGAAGTCATCGTGACTTCCGAAGGAGACGAGTACGCCCAACGGGCGATCCGGCTGTTGGAGGCGGTAGGCTTTAGGCGCATACGGGGCTACCTCGAGGGCGGCATCAACGCCTGGCGCGCAGCCGGATTGGGGGTGGATACGACTCCCGCCCTCGACGTGCCGGGCTTCGCCGAACGGATCAAAAAAGAAGAGGTTATAGTCCTCGACGTACGGGATGGGGCCGAATGGGCGGCCGGACACCTCGAGGGCTCGATCCACGTCCCTTATCAGGAGTTGCGGGAGGGAGTGCCGGACGAGGTCCGAAACACCGACAAGCCTCTGGCAGTAGCTTGCTCGGGGGGTATCCGCAGTTCGATGGCCGCTTCGATGTTGAAGCGGGCCGGCGTAAGGAACGTCGAGCACGTCGCCGACGGCGGCGTCCCCGACCTCCAAAACGAGGGGATCGACCTGGTACAGGACTATTGAAAGGAGCTGCTGTGGCTAACCCTGAACCGGAGATCATCGTTAAGGAGGCCAAGATTGCGGCGGTGGTGGAGCCCTCCGAGGCGGGCCGGGCCGGAGCCAAGGCGCTGTGGGTGCGGGAAGGAATAGAAAACGAGGCAGGTAGCCGAAGAAGGAAGCCTGAACAACGTCGAGGATGGTGCATGAAGCGAACGCACGAAGGCCCACGAGAGAGCTAAACGCGCTCGTACCGATGGAATCGAAGGATAGGAGTGAACGCGATGGCAAACCACTCTGAAAAGCATACGGAGATGATCATTCGTTCTGAGCAGCCGCTGAATGCCGAAGCTCCCTTAGACCTGCTTCCTCGGAACTTCATCACTCCTACTGAGCTTTTCTACATCCGTAATCACGGCTCCATGCCCCAGGTCGATACGGAGCGATATCGCCTCTCCGTTACTGGCATGGTGCAGCAACAAATGCGTCTGTCGCTCAACGAGATACGCCAAAACTTTTCCAAGAGCACCGTCACGGCGACCCTTCAATGCGCTGGTAATAGACGCCAGGACCTTATGGAGGTGGCCCCGATCCCGGGGGAAGAGCCTTGGAGCGCGGGGGCCATCGGCAACGCGGAGTGGAGCGGGGCTCTTCTGACGGAGGTTTTACAAGCGGCAGGGGTTTACCCCGAAGTTCGGCACGTCGCTTTTACCGGTTTGGACAAGATCGAAATGGGAGATCAAAGCTTCGGGTTCGGGGGTTCTATCCCCATCGAGAAGGCTATGAGCCCGGAGGTCTTGCTGGCCTACGAGATGAACGGGGAGCCCCTGACTCCCGGGCACGGTTTCCCACTGCGAGTGGTGGCTCCCGGGTACATAGGGGCGCGCAGTGTAAAGTGGTTGGCTAACATCAGGGTTCAGGAAGAACCCTCCTCCAACTATTACCAGACTCACGCCTACAAGCTTTTCCCGCCGCAGGTAGACGAAGAGACGGCCGACTGGTCAAAGGGGTTAATGCTGGGGGAATTGTCGGTGAATTCCGTTATCTGCCAGCCGGCGGACGAAGAAACGCTGCCGGCAGGCCCGGTTTCTGTAAGAGGATACGCCGTAACGGGTGGAGATCGCTCTGTGGAGCGGGTGGACGTGTCTGTAGATGGAGGGGAAAGCTGGATGAGCGCGGATCTCCTAGAAGAAAAAGATCCTTGGGCTTGGCGGCTCTGGGAAGCCTCGGTGGATCTTGACCCTGGCGAATACGAGCTAGTCGCACGCGCCTGGGACTCGGCAGCGAACACCCAGCCGGAGCTTTCCGAACAGATATGGAACTTCAAGGGATACATGGAGAACTCCTGGCACAGGGTGCGGGTGAGGGCGCGATGAGCTCCGGAGGGGGAACCGGAGGAACCGAAGCACGGGAGCACCTGGCCAATGAGCGGACGCTGCTTACCTGGGTAAGGACCGGGGTGAGACTCATCTCCTTCGGGATCGTGGTCCAGAGGGTCGGAGCAGAGTTGGGCTCATCGCCCGGGACCTCGGGCGCCTTCGGGGTTGGACGGTTCTCTAGCGGTGTCGCTGGTTCGAAGTAGATGTTGGTTCCGATCCCCGTGGGGCTTTGAGCTTAGATAAGCTTCAGTACGCGAGCGTAGCAGGGGATGCGGCCGCCGGAGCTTGGGCCAAAGCGGCGGAGAGGCTGTAGTATCCTTGCGATCTAACTATTAGATGAAGCGAGGAGGATGCTCATGGCGCGTACGAGAACCCTTCCGGTTCCGGAGGTCGGGTCCGAGGCCCCGGAATTCCACCTGCCGAGCGCCCAAGGAGGGCAGCTACGCTTGAGCATGAGGACCGCCACCGGCCCGGTGGTCGTGGTCTTTTACAGCGGTGGCTGGTCCGAAGAGGACGTAGCGTACTTCAAGGAGCTCGCGGCGAAGGAGGACGAGATCAACCTCGCCGGTGCCTCCATCGTGGGCATCGGGAAGGGAGAGCCTAACGAGGCGCGCGACTTCGTTCGCGAGACCGGCATAAAGTCCTACGTCCTCTACGACTACGCGGGCATCGCCACCCGAGAGTATGGTCTCCTGGAGAAGAGCAAAGAGCACGGGGAGTACGCCCGCCCGGCGACGTTCATCGTGGGCCCCGACCACAGGGTGGTTAACGCCTGGCTCGACGAGAGGCCGAAGGCCGAGGAGATCCAGGCGAAGGTCACTGAGATCACCGGCCTCCCCAAGCCCGTCGAGGAAGAGGCCGACGGTGACGAGAAGTCGAGAAGAGCCGAGGCCGGCGAGGAGCGCAAGAGGCCCTCGCCGGAGGAGCGGGAGAGGCGCCGCGCGGAGCGTCGGGCGGCCAGGGAGAAGGGCGAGAAGCCGGCGGATAAGGATGCGCCGAAGCCCGAGAGCAAGACGGAGAGCGAGCCCGCAGAGGGGGGGTAGGAGACGTGGAGACACCAGAACGGCGTGAGGCAGGCGGAAGAGTCCCTCTGAGGGGGTCGGACGATCTGGAGGAGCGCAAACGCACGGACGCTTCGTCGGAGAAAAACGGAGCCGGCGAGGAGGTTGCGGTCCCCGACGAGATCCGGAGGCGGCTCGAGGCCAAGGACTGGCACATCCGGGAGCTGTACGACGAGCTCGCGGCGGTGCGGCTCGCGGCCGACGAAGCGATTGCAAAAGCGGAGGCGAGCGAGCTGCGCGTGGGGGATCTCGAGGAGGAGCGAACGCGGCTTAAAGAAAGGTTGCGCGCTTTCGAAGAGGAGGAGCGCGGGCGGCGGCGCTGGCGCGAGGGGCAGGACCGCAGGGTGGCGCGGTTGGAGCGCGAGACCGAGCGGCGCGAAGCCGAGATCCGGCGTTTGCAAGACCTGCTCGAAAGTAAGAACGAGGAGATGGATACCTACGGCCGGGAGGCCCGGGACACGGTCTCCCGCAAGGACGCCGCCCTCGAGAACGCTATGGAAAGGATCGAAGGGCTCCAGCGCGACCTCGAAGAGCGCGAGAACGAGATCGCCGAGCTAAGGGATACCATAGACGAGCTGCGGTCCGAGTTGGATCTGGAGTACGAGCGGCGGCGGCGCACGGCCGAGCCTGCGAACCGTCTCCGGGCGGGCATAGACCTCTTCAACGAATCCGAGCACCTCCAGTCGGTCGATTCGATCTCCAAATCTTTGGGCCCGCCGAAGGTGCACGTCGCCCTCGAAGACGGCGACGAGCCGCCGGTCATCCTTACCTTCACCTGGGAGGACGTCACCTGGCGGGCCTATGCCTCCAACCCGGGCCTCGCCGTAGACGAGCCCCGCGTCTATCAGACGGGTGCTGGAGAACTCCCCTCCGGGGTGGACCGCGAACCCCCGAACGCCCACATAGGCCCCGCCGGACGGGTGCTCTTGGGGCTTTAAGCCTCGCGGCTAACCAGTATTTCAGCCGGTCAGCTTTGTAGCGCTCAGCAGGTCGTCTAGCGCCTCCGCGCTGGCTTCTCGTCGTCTTTCCCTCCGGGGAGTTCTCCGTCTCTTTGATCGCGGCCGAACTCGAGTTTGAAGTCCCGGACACCGCGGCCCAGAGCCCGCCCTAAGTCGGCAATGCGGCGGGGGCCGAGGATCAGGAGCACGACGAAGAGGACGAGGAGGATCTCTAGAGCGCCTATGGCCATCAGTAGCGCCGAGCCTCCATGAGGTGCTTGAGGCGCAGAAGGGAGCGCTCGCCGTTTCTGCGGGCGAACCGTTCCATGCCCACGAAGCGGGCCGCCCGGTTCAGGATCTTGCCCTTCAGCCTAAAGTCGCCTGTGTAAGAGACGAGGCACGAGGAGCCGTTCTCGGACGGGGCGACCGTAACCTCGCCGCCCCCCTCGATGGTCGAGGTGTAGACCCAGCGTATGAGGCCATCACCGTGTTCCAAGACCCTCGCCTCGGGCTCGAGTATGCCAACCGGGCTCTCCAGCAAGAGACGGTACGAGTCCCCGCTTAGGCGCTCGACGCCCTCGACGCCGACCATCCACTCCTTGGCGTTGCTAAAGTCCCCGATGTAGGCTGCTACACTCGAGGCCGGGGCCTCTATCTGCTGCTCGATAGCGACGGAACCTTCCCCGGCGGGCTTCTCTACCCCCATCCCAGTTCCTCCAGGCGGTCCTCGTCGAAACCGAAGTGGTGGGCTATCTCGTGCACCACGGTGATCCTCACCTGCTCCTCGAGCTCCTCGCGTCGGAAATCCCGCTCCAAAGGCCCGCGAAAGATCGTGATCTTATCCGGCAGAAACCCGTGATACCCAGCCGCCCGCTCCGTCAAGGGTACCCCCTCGTAAAGCCCGTAGAGCACGCTGTCAAACTCTCCGGACACGAGCGGCGTCGAGTAATCCGGCCAGTCGTCCTCTACTATCGCCACGTTGTCCAAAAGCTCCGCGAGCTCCGGCGGGAGCCCTTCCAGCGCCCTCTCGACCAACTCGTAGAAATCTTCCTGCCTGTTCTTCTTCACGCGAGGTATTGTACTTCAGGGAGCCT
>JALZFK010000278.1 GCA_030861585.1 Actinomycetota bacterium
GAAGGTCTGAAGAACGTGGCCGCCGGCGCCAACCCTGTTATCCTGAGGAGCGGCGTAGACAAGGCCGTCGAGGTGGCGGCCGAGGCTATAAGGGCCCAGGCGCAGGAGATCTCCGGGAAGGACGAGATCTCGCGAGTAGGGGCCATCTCCGCGCGCAGCGACGAGATCGGCGACGTCATCGCCGAGGCGATCGACAAGGTCGGCAAGGACGGCGTGGTCAACGTCGAGGAGTCGCAGACGTTCGGGATGGACCTGGAGTTCACCGAGGGGATGCAGTTCGACAAGGGCTACCTCTCGCCTTACTTCGTCACCGACCAGGAGCGGATGGAGGCCGTCCTCGACGACCCGTACATCCTGATCGCTAACCAGAAGATAGGGAACGTCCAGGACCTGTTGCCGATCCTCAACCAGGTCATGCAGAGCAACCGCCCGCTCCTCATCATCTCCGAGGACGTCGAGGGTGAGGCTTTGGCTACCCTGATCGTCAACAAGCTGCGCGGCACGTTCACGGCCGCCGCGGTGAAGGCGCCGGGCTTTGGCGACAGGCGCAAGAGGATGATGGAAGACATCGCCATCCTTACTGGTGGTGAGGTCATAACCGAGGAGCTGGGCCTGAGGCTCGAGAACACCCAGCTTAACCAGCTCGGGCGCGCCCGCAGGGTCGTCATTACCAAGGACAACACCACCATCGTTGACGGCGCCGGCGACACCGACAGAATTCAGGGTCGCATCAACCAGATCAGGTCCGAGATCGAGACGACCGACTCGGACTTCGACCGTGAGAAGCTGCAGGAGCGCCTCGCCAAGCTCTCCGGTGGTGTAGCTGTCATTAGAGTGGGTGCTGCGACCGAGACGGAGCTCAAGGAGAAGAAGCATCGCGTCGAGGACGCCTTGAGCGCGACCCGGGCGGCCCTCGAAGAAGGCATCGTGCCCGGCGGCGGGGTGGCCCTGTTGCACGCCCAGGAGACCGTGGCCGACCTGCTCGATTCCCTGGACGGCGACGAGCGTACCGGCGCGAGGATCGTTCACCGGGCTCTAGAGGAGCCGATCCGCCAGATCGCCGAGAACGCCGGGGCCGACGGCTCCATCGTGGTGGAGAGGGTTCGCTCGGAGAGCGACTCCGTAGGCTTCAACGCCCTGTCCGGCGAGTACGAGGATCTCGTCTCCGCCGGTATCATCGACCCGGCGATGGTCACCCGGAGCGCTTTGCAGAACGCGGCCTCCATTGGCAGCCTCATCGTCACCACCGACGTGGTCGTGGCCGAACCCGAAGAGGAGACCCCCGCCATGCCGGGCGGCGGCATGGGCGGCATGATGTAAGTCCCTAGAAAGGGATATCTCGGGGCGGCGTTCTTCCTGGACGTCGCCCTTTTTCTTGCTGTCTTCTTGCTGGCCCTTTTCCCATGATGAAGGGATGAGGAGCATTCGCTTCGTTTGGGGATCGAAATGAGGACCGAACGCCGAGAGTACGGAAAGTTGTATTTTTTCGTCTCACTACTAACTCTTCACTACTACCGTCGCTTGCCGTGCACGCCACGTCCCGAGGGCGTGCTTCGCACGAGCTTTCGAAGGTTGGTTTATTTTTCGTATCTTTTTAATAGTTTGTTTCGCTTGATCGCGAATGGGTAAGTATCGGGCGACGTGGAGGCGAAAAAGGAGGTTAGGCATGAGGGGCGGGCGTCTGAGCCTAATAATCGGCGTCCTAGTTATCATCATCCTGGTCATCATCTTACTGCGGCTCCTTTAGCGACGCTCGAGGGGCCAAGTTCGCGAGCCGGAAGACCGAGCGTCTGGCAAGATGCTCAGAGTTCTTAACCTAAAATATCTGATGATCCGGAAGCGAGAAGGGGGTTGGGCATGAGGGGTGTTGGGACTCTAGAGTTGATAATCGGCGTCGTGGCTATTCTCATTGTGCTCATCGTATTACTGCGGCTCCTGGGAGCGGCTGTATAGCAACCGGCGAAGGGGAGGTGAGGGCGTGCGGGGAGACGTTGGCACAATAATCTCCGTCTTGGTGCTGATCATCCTGGTCATAGTCTTACTCAACCTGCTAGGCATCATCAGGGTGTGAACCCTTTTAGTGCCTTGACCTCGTGGATGTTGGGGGTTAACCTAGCGCGGAGTTGCGGTACCTGACAGATAGCTAGCGGCGAGAGCCCACAGGGGATATCCCTTGTGGGCTCTTACGCATCCGTCTAGAGAGAACAGCGACGAGAAAGGAGGCCCCATACTCCATGGAAATTGAGATCGGCCGTGGCAAAACCGCCCGGCGGGCGTACGGGCTCGACGAGATCGCCATCGTCCCCAGCCGCCGAACACGTGACCCGCAAGACATAGACATCTCCTGGTCTTTAGGCAACCTCCAACTCGACCTTCCATGTCTGGCGAGCGCCATCGACGCCGCCGTCGATACCAAGACGACAGGCATCATCGGGCGTTTAGGAGGCCTCGCCGTGTTGAACCTCGAAGGTATCCAGACACGCTACGAGGACCCGGGGCCCGTATTCGAAGAGATAGCGAGTTTGCCGGAGCACAAGGCCACGCGCGTGATGCAGGAGATCTACGCCGAGCCCATGAAGGAGGAGTTGATCTTCCGCCGCGTCCAGGAGATAAAGGACCAGGGCGTGATCGCGGCGGCCAGCTTCACCCCGCAACGGGTGGAGCGCTATCACCGCGCCGCCATAGAAGCCGGCCTCGACGTCCTCGTCATCCAGGGCACCGTCGTCTCCGCCGAACACGTCTCCCAAACCGTCGATCCCTTGAACCTTATGGAGTTCGTACCCAGGCTCAACGTACCCGTGGTAGTGGGCGGCTGCGCGAGCTACTCGACGGCGTTGCACCTGATGCGCACCGGGGCCGTTGGCGTCCTCGTGGGCATAGGGCCCGGTCGCATCTGCACTACGCGGGGGGTTTTGGGCGTAGGCGTGCCTCAGGCGACGGCCATCGCCGACGCCGCGGCTGCCCGCATGCGCCACTATTTCGAGACCGGCGAGTACGTCAACGTCATCGCCGACGGCGGGATGCGCACCGGCGGGGACATAGCCAAGGCCGTAACTTGCGGGGCCGACGCGGTGATGCTCGGGAGCGCGTTCGCGAAAGCCGAGGAAGCGCCCGGGCAGGGCTACTCGTGGGGGATGGCGACCTTCCACCCGACGCTGCCTAGGGGAACGCGCATCAGCACCAAGCGGGTGGGCACCCTAGAGGAGATCCTGGTCGGGCCCGCTCGCGAGAACGACGGGACACGCAACCTCATGGGGGCCTTGAGGATGAGCATGGCGACCACCGGTTACCAGAACATCAAGGAGTTCCAGAAGGCCGAGGTCATGGTGGCGCCGTCCTTACATACGGAGGGTAAGCTCGAGCAGCGCTCCCAGGGCGTCGGGATGGGTTAGCACCCTTGATCGTCGTCCTCGACTTCGGAGGCCAGTACGCACAACTTATCGCACGCCGGGTACGCGAGGCTCGCGTCTACTCGGAGCTCATCCCCTACGATACCCCCGTCGAAGAGATACTCGCCCGCAAACCAGAAGGCATCATACTCTCCGGCGGGCCGAACAGCGTCTACGGGGAGGGAGCCCCCCG
>JALZFK010000239.1 GCA_030861585.1 Actinomycetota bacterium
CCGGTTCGGCGGTAAGGTGGCCCTGATCGACCTCGTCGCCCCCGCAGGCGAAGCTGAGGCAGCCTCCTACAACCGCCTGGAGCGGTTGCGAGATCCCTCGCACGTGCGCGCCCTCTCGGCGAGCGAATTACGGGGCCTTCTTCAAGAAGGCGGGTTAACCCGAACGCGGACAACGTCGCGAGACGTGGAAGTGGATGTTGAGAGGTGGTTGACGTTATCTGCTACGCCGCCCGCCAGGACTCGAGAGATCCGCAAAGAGCTAGAAGCCGACATCGCCGGCGTAGCGCGCACGGGTATGCGACCGTTCGCCCCCGTGGGGGCACTCAAGTTCACCCAAACCTGGGTCATCGCGTTAGGAGATAAAGCAGGTTAAGGCGATCCGGATGACCTGGGAGGTGCTATGCTCCACCAGCGTAGCCCGTCGGCCCTACAGATAGGAGAAGAGCCGTGGAGACAACCGACACCCGCCACAGAAGCCGCACCATCCTCGAAGGCCGCGACCGGGCTCCCGCTCGCTCGTACCTCAAGGGCATGGGTTTCTCCGAAGAGGACCTAAGCAAGCCCATAGTCGGGGTGGCGCATTCCTGGATCGAGACGATGCCTTGCAACTACAACCACCGGCGCCTCGCCGAGCGGGTAAAGGAAGGCATCCGCGAAGCGGGCGGCACCCCCATGGAGCTCAACACCATCGCCATCTCCGACGGCATCACGATGGGCACCGAGGGGATGAAGACCTCGCTCGTCTCTCGAGAGGTGATTGCCGACTCCATCGAACTGGTCGGCCGGGGGCATATGTTCGACGCGATGGTTACTATCGTTGGCTGCGATAAGACCATCCCCGCCGCGGCGATGGCTTTGGTGAGGCTGGGGGTGCCCGGTACGATCGTCTACAGCGGCTCCATTGCCCCGGGCCGCTTCAAGGGTGAGGACGTCACCATCCAGGAGGTCTTCGAGGCGGTGGGCGCCAACGCGGCGGGACGCATGAGCGATGAGGACTTAAAGGAGATCGAAGAGCACGCGTGCCCCGGCGCCGGTGCCTGCGGTGGCCAGTTCACCGCCAACACGATGGCAATGGTGCTCGAATTCCTGGGGCTTTCCCCGATAGGTTCGGCAAGCCCCCCGGCCAATGACCCCCGCAAGGATGAGGTCTGCATCGAAGCTGGGAAGCTGGTCATGGACCTTCTGCACCAGGGCCTCACCCCGGGCGATATCCTAACCCGCGAGGCCTTCGAGAACGCGATCGCGGCCGGGGCAGCCACCGGCGGCTCGACGAACCTGGTCCTGCACCTGCTGGCGCTGGCCCGCGAAGCGGACATACCGCTCGAAATAGACGACTTCGACCGGGTGAGCGAGAAGACCCCCATCATCGCCGACCTCAAACCAGGTGGGCGCTACACCGCCGTGGGCCTAGATCGCGCGGGCGGCACGAAGCTCTTGGGGCGACGCCTCGTCGAAGCCGGCCTCGTGGACGGAGGACAACTAACCATCACCGGCCATACGATAGCCGAGGAGGTCGAGGACGCCGAAGAAGCGCCCGGCCAAGACGTGGTGGTCCCCGTCGAGAGCCCCCTAAGAGAAACGGGGGGGCTCGTGATCCTCAAGGGCAACCTCGCGCCGGAGGGTTGCGTCGTCAAGGTCGCCGGCTACACACGGCTTCGCCACGAGGGACCGGCGCGCGTCTTCGAGTCCGAGGAGGAGGCGATGGAGGCCGCCCAGAGCAGCCGGATCGCGGAGGGCGATGTCGTCGTGATCCGGTACGAAGGCCCTAAGGGAGGCCCCGGGATGCGCGAGATGCTCGGCGTGACGGCGGCCCTGGTGGGCCAGGGGTTGGGCGAATCGGTCGCCCTCCTCACCGACGGCCGCTTCTCCGGCGCAACTCGTGGGCTGATGGCCGGCCACGTCGCGCCCGAGGCTGCCCACCGCGGCCAGATAGCGGCGCTAAGAGAGGGTGACACCATCACCTTCGATGTCGAGAACCGCAAGCTCGAGGTCGCCCTCTCGGACGAGGAGATCGAGGAGCGCCTCGAGGACTGGCGAGACCCCATCCCTCGCTACGATACCGGCGTCTTCGCCAAGTACGCCGCCCTCGTCTCCTCCGCCGCCGAAGGGGCGATAACGCAACCGGAGAAGTAGGCCCCAATAAGAGAACAAAAAACCGGGCCGACATATTCTGCCGCCCTCACTTGAGCGGTTACCGGCCCGGCCCACGGACGTTGCCCGTGGCTAGTTGTCGGCCTGCCTGCCCATCGGACTCTTCCCTCCTACTCGAGGTGCAGTACCAACGCATACATCGTACCACTTCTGCCAGTCGAGTAAACCCCCTCCGTACCCGGGCTCTTCGGTGTGACTTACCTCTCGATCAAACGGTATCTTATCGGTATCACGAACCACACGTACGCGAAAAAGGCAGCGATAGCGGCGGTCCCCGCGGCGGCGGGGGTGGAACCGAACAAGATGTCGGTGATAACGAAGATAGCCCCGACCATCCCCGGCACGAGTAAGACCATGCCCGCGATCGCGAGCTCGTTCGCTACCCGTAGGCGGTGCTCCCTGGCCTGCTGGCGCCACAAGATCCTGTGGTGGACCGACGGCGCTATGAGCAGGCCCGCCGAGATCGCCGTGCACACGAGCGTCCCGAAGAAGACTGTCTGCTGCAACGGGCTTACCTCGCCGAACCGCGCCGAGAACGGCACCGTGAGCAAGAAGGCAAACAGCACCTGCACCCCCGGCAGCACCACCCGCAGCTCCTGCAAAAGCTCGATCAGCTCCCGCGCCCGGCGCTCCTGCCCGCTCTCCCCCGTCTTCTGCTCGATCAGCTCTTCTGAGTCCATCGCTCTCCGCTATTTATTATTCAACTTCCATTTAATACTCATTCTACACAAGCTCAGGGCTTTGGAAGCATTCAGAGGAGGTCCGTCGCCACCCCAAGATGGGTCATGCCCGCCTTCTATGCCGAAGGTTGGCATGCGAGTCTTTCTCGCCCCATAGGGATCGTCCCCCGTTAATTCGCGAGAGCTCTGAAGGTAGCGCGCTGGTCTGGCGTACCCAAAGCGCCCACCACGTCACCGGCCTCGAAGATAAGCTCTGGTCCAGGGTTCGGCAGCAGGTCTTCCTCGCGTATGACCGCCACCACCGACACGCCCGTCTCGCTCCGGATACGGAGGTCCCCGAGGGTCTTCCCCACCACCGTGCTGTTCTCCGGAAGGCGTATCCACTCGGTCCCGATCATCTGCGAGGTCCTTCGCAGCCGCGATAGGAGCTCTTTGTCGGCGGAGTAGCTGATTACCGGAGCGTAGAACTCGCGACGGATTTGGTCGCTGAGACGCTGTATCTCGCTGGCTCCGACGCCCAGGTGCGCGAGCGCCTGGCGCCCAAGCTCCAGCCCCGCTTCGAGCTCCGGTTGCACCGCCTCGTAGACCCCGAGATGGCCGAGTTCCTCGAGTTGGTTTGGCGTGGCCGAGCGCGCAACGACGTGAACTTCCGGGGCGATTCTCCGGATGCGCTCGATCACGAGCCGCGTCCCTGCGGGGTCGGGCACGGTGACGATCACCAGCCGCGCCTTCCCCACCCCCGCTGCCTCGAGAACCGGCTCCGCTGCCGCATCGCCGAAAACGGTGGGGTAACCCGCATCCCTCGCGGCATCCGCCCGCTCCGGGTTGCTATCCACTACCACGAACCTCTGTTCGAGGTGTTGAAGAAGCTGGGCCACGAAGGTTCCGACCCGGCCATGACCCGCGATAACCACGTGCTCCCTAAGCCCAGCCTCCGGCAGGTTGAAGGTTTGCAGGGGCTCCCTCGGGAACTTCTCGCGCCAACGGCCATAAAGCACCGGCGCCAAGCGGATCGTGAACGGTGTGAGCGACATAGTAACCACCGCCGCCGTCAGTGCAATGTAGAAGAGCTCCGCTGAGATAGCGCCCGAGGAAACGCCTTTGCGGGCGATTACGAACGAAAACTCCCCCACCTGGAAAAGCCCTAAGCTCACCGCGAACGGAGCTATGTTACCGTACCCGAACGCCCGCGTGATGCTTCCGAAGATCAGGCCCTTGACTACGAAAACGAGCACGACGGCCAGCGCTATCGTTCCCGCCTCCGCCAAAAGGAATGCCGGGTCTACGAGCATTCCTACCGAGACGAAGAACAGCATGGCGAAGACGTCGCGCAAGGGTCCGATGTCCGCGAGGGCCTGGTGGCTGTAGTCCGATCGGCTCAGGACCATGCCGGCAACGAAGGCCCCGAAGGCGAACGAGAGCCCGAAGAGGTAGGTCCCGTAGCCCACCCCGAGCCCTATCGCCACCACGGAGATCAAGAACAGTTCCCGCGAGTTCCAACTTGCGATCCGGGCCATCAGCCACGGGAAGATCCGGGCGCCGAAGAGCGCCATGCCCGCCACGAAGACCGCCGCTTGCAAGACCGCGACCCCGAGTTTATTGAGACCCTCCCCGATGTTCCCCAACGCGGGCAGCAAGATGATAAGGGGCACCACGGCCAGGTCCTGCACGACGAGCATCCCGACGGTGACGCGGCTGGCCAGGGTGTTTATGACCCCCTGCTCCGAGAGCGTCTTCAAAACCACCACCGTGCTCGAAACGGAGAGCAGGGCACCGAACCACACTGCCTCCGTCCAGTTCAAATCGAGTAAACGGCCGAGGCCGTAACCGAACGCTGTCGTGAGTGCCATCTGGATGGGTGTACCGATCAGCGCGACGCGCCGAACCGGCGCCAGCTCTTCCAAAGGGAAGTGCAGCCCGATGGCGAAGAGCAACAGCGCAACCCCGATCTCCGCGAGCAGCTCTATGTCCTCGATCTCCCCGACGGTGGGGCCCCCGGTGTGCGGGCCGACCAGGACGCCGGCGAGGACGTAGCCAAGGATCAGCGGCAGCCCGAGCCGCCGGGCAACGATCCCACCTAAGAGGGCCGCAACCAGAATCAGCGCGATGTCACCGGCTATTCCCATGTTCAATCTTCTACACCACAACGATCGGAAGGAAAAGGTCTCGACTTACGTGGTATTAATCCACCGCCCAGCGAACCAGGGTGTTATGTCCCGGCTCTTTTCGGAGCTTTATATGAACTCCAAACGCCAGCTTACAGGAGACGGTAAGGAACCCATCAGAAGAGCGTTAGAATCCGACCTTTCGTCGGTCGGCTATGGCCGGGAAATTTCGGGCCGTCGATCGTTAGGGCTAAGGCGCGGGCCTACTGCGAGGTATCCGCAGGACGAAGGTAGAACCGACGCCGGATCGGCTCTTCGCCTCGATCTCGCCGCCGTGAGCCCTGGCGATCTGGCGGGCTATGCTCAAGCCGAGCCCCGCGCCGCCCGTGCCGCGGGCCGGATCCGCCCGGTGGAAGCGCTCGAACACGAGCGGAAGCTCATCCGCCGGTATCCCGATCCCCGTATCCGATACCTCGATCCAAGCCCAACCGTCATCTTTGCCCACGTCTACCGTGACGGTTCCCCCCTCCGGCGTATACTTTATCGCGTTGTCCAAAAGGACGGCCGCCACTTGGCGGATTCGGGACCGGTCGAAGGAAGCCTCGACCGGCTCTCTTGGAGAAGGGTGTTCGACCGTGACTTTATCACCTGCTGCGGCACAGGCCGCCTTCACCGCCTCTGAGGCTACTGTAGCCAGATCACCTGGAGCGAGCTCCAGTGGCGCACCCGCCTCGTTGCGGGCCAGCGTCAACAGGCTCTCCACGAGCTCCCGCATACGCCCGGACTCTTCAAGGATCGCCTCGACGCTCTCCCGCGCGGTCTCCGGGTTTTCCAAGCCCCATTCCTTAAGCATCCGAGCGTAGCCGGCGATGGAGGTGAGGGGCGTCCTAAGCTCGTGGCTGGCGTCGGCGGCGAAGTGGCGCTGGCGCGAGAGGGCCTCCTCCCGACGGGCGAACGCAACTTCCAGGCGTCCGAGGAGGTCATTTATGGTAGTCGTTAGGCGTCCTATCTCGTCCTTCGGCTGGGCTACGGGGAGGCGCTTCGAGAGGTCACTTTCGGTGATCTGCCGGGCCGACCGGACGACGGCATCGACGGGGGAGAGCGCGGCCCGGGCCAGCAGGTACGCCCCGCCCACGGAGAGCAAGAAGGCCGCCAGGATACCGATAAGCAAGATGATACCGAAAGTCTCAAGGGTATTCATCGCCGACTCGTAGGACCGGCCCGCCTCCACCACGCTGGCCAGACCATCCGGCGGGCTCACGGGCACCGCGTAAACGTAGTCCGGTGCCGCCGCTGGCGAGTAGTCGGCCGTGCCGCCGACGGGCCGACCAGTCTCGAGTGCCTGAGCCCACAGAGGGTCCCGAATCTCTTCGCGGGGCACCGAGCTCAACGTCTGGTATAAGATCTGTCCCCGCCCGTCTCGGACGACGACGAACACGCCGCCCAGGCTTAGCTGCTCGGCCTCGTCGGGCTCGAGGCCTTCCCCAGACCCCACGGTCCGGGCAGCGGCGAGGGCCCGATCGCGAGCAGTGTCTT
>JALZFK010000283.1 GCA_030861585.1 Actinomycetota bacterium
CCGCCCAACGAAAGCACCGCTACTTCGGGAAGGGCCACCTCGCCTCCTCCTTTTGGAATCCCTCGGCCGTCCATGTTACCGACGAGCGGGCCATCGTTCAACGCGCGGGATGCGAAAGCGGTTCGCGTAGCCCAAGCCCTTTTGAGCGCGAGAGCGCGGTTACTGTACAATCCAAGCGCATAGGCAAAAGGGTGAGGAAAGGGAAAAATGGCTGAAAAAGAGATATTTTGCGCCTTCGCGGTCGACCTGGATGCCGTCGCCGGCTGGCTCGGATCTTACGGCGGAGAAGACTCGCCGGACGACATCTCGCGGGGCATGTTCGCCGGCGAGGTCGGCACACCCCGGCTCTTGAGGCTCTTCGAGGAGTACGACATCAAGACCACGTGGATGGTGCCCGGCCACTCTATAGAGACGTTCCCCGACCAGTGCAAAGCGATCGTGGATGCCGGACACGAGATCGGCAGCCACGGCTACTCCCACGAGAACCCGGTGTCGATGACGCCGCAACAAGAGAGGGACGTCATCGAGAAGTGCGTTGAGCTCATCGAGGATCTCACCGGCAGGAGACCGGTCGGTAACTCGGCGCCGTGGTGGGAGCCCTCGGACGCTACGAACGAGATCCTGCTCGAGTACGGCTACAAGTACGACCGCTCGTTGCAGCACAACGACTTCACCCCCTACTACGCCCGCAAGGGGGACACGTGGATCAAGGTCGACTACTCGCAGCCCGCCTCCGAGTGGATGAAGCCGCTCCAGCGTGGCGAGGAGATAGATCTCGTCAAGATACCCCCGAACTGGTACCTGGACGACCTGCCGCCTATGATGTTCATCAAGGCCTCCCCAAACAGCCACGGCTTTATGAACCCGCGTGACATCGAAGACCTTTGGCGCGACCAGTTCGACTGGGTTTACCGCGAGATGGATTACGCGGTGTACGGCCTCACCATCCACCCGGACGTCTCGGGCAGACCGCAGAACCTCCTCATGCTGGAGCGCCTGATCGACCACATAAACCGTCACCCCGGCGTGAAGTGGGCGACCTTCGAGGAGATCGCCGACGACTTTATGGAGCGCCAGCCTCGAGGAGAACCGGCTAGGGTGGAGGGTCTAGAGCACCCTTCCTAACCGCCATGTGTGTGCTCTGCGGGGAGTTCGTCTCCCAGATCCACTGGACGGAGCGGCACATCGAGGACAGAGCGCCCGCGTCTGAAGCCCGGGGCGACTACCATCGCTTGCGGCGCCGCGACCGCTTTCACCGAACGAAGGTAGCGAACGAGGTGCTGCGCCACTACGGCCTCCAAGTCAGGGATTGGAGCGGTAGCAAATACATTCTGCGCGACAAGAAGGGGCGCTCCGAGCTGGTGCAGGACCTGGGTTCCCTGTGGCCGGCGGCGCAGAGGCTCGCCAGCCGACCGCTAGATCCTCTCGATCCTGCCCTGCACGCTGCCCTACGTGAAGAAGCGTGGTGCGACGGCGCATCGACGAACGGGGGTTAAAACGACGAGGCGGCCGGTAACGGTAATAACGGGTTTCTTGGGTAGCGGCAAGACCACCCTCCTTTCGAGGGTGCTATCGGCGCCAGCTCTGACTAACACGGCGGTCCTCGTCAACGAGTTCGGCAAGGTCGGACTGGACCACCATCTCTTAAGGGGCGCTAACGAGAAAACGGTCCTCCTCAAAAACGGCTGCGTGTGCTGCACCACCCGCGAGGACTTGGTCGGCGTGCTCCTGGAGCTACTGGATGAGGAAGGAAGGGGCGGGATACCGAGGCTAGACCGAGTGGTCGTGGAGACGACTGGCCTCGCCGACCCGGCTCCTATTCTCTTCACCGTCTTCGCCCACCCCGTTCTCCAGCACCACTACCGCGTAGACCTCGTTATTTCTACGATCGACACGGTCAACGGGCAGATGCACCTGGATCTCAACCCCGAATCGAATAAACAGGTGGCGGCGGCCGACGTGCTCGTTCTAACCAAGACGGATATCGCAGAAGCCGGTGCGCCCGACGCTCTGCGCATGAGGCTCCGCGGCATCAACCCCTCCGCCCGCATCGTCGAGGCGCCTTTTGGCGAGGTGGATCCCGACGAGTTACTCTCTACCGCTGTGCACTGGTATCCCATCGAGTACCGTAATAGCGCGTACTCCGGAAGCGTGAACGGATCTACGCCGGTCCCTGAAACCTTCGTGGTAGGGGGCAAGACAGGGGACGAAAGCGCTCGCCATACGTCCCAGACCCATTCCACCTCGTTGACGTTCGACGGACCCGTCGACTGGGCGGCCTTTGGGATCTGGTTCAGCATGCTCCTCTACGCCCGGGGCGAGGACGTCTTGCGCGTGAAGGGCCTTCTGGACGTCGGAGAGGCGGGGCCCGTCCTGCTCAACGGCGTCCAGCACGTCGTACACCCGCCGGGCCATCTCGAAGAGTGGCCTGACGAGGACCGCAAAACGCGCGTCGTCTTCATCACGAGGGGTATCCGCTCCGAGGAATTGCTGGCCTCGCTGGAGGCGTTCCGGCCGCTAGTAGGAGCGGGCCCACGCCTGCTCGCAGCGAACGCGCCCGTGTAACGCTAAAGGTAGCCTAAGCCCGATCGGTTCCTACTCCTCTAGCCTCGAGTACCGGGGCTATGCGCAGAAAACGCCTTATGGTAGCCCTAACCTAAGCAATCTTTTGGACAAAAACGCGTATTATTACTTTTGAAGCAACCTGGAGCGAAAGGGAAGATAGGAAAGGAGGGCACCCGTGCGAGGGGGCCGAAATCGGCGGCGGCGCTGGTGGTTCTCGTTGGGCTACGCTTTGGGGATAGCCGTGGTCATTGCGCTAATCATCTGGTTGATCCTCGTCATACTTCCCGATCCTATAGCACACTAGTTATAAGGCTACCTAGGGGTACCGGATCTGGGGCTTGCGCATTGCGTGAAGGATTGCCGAGATCAGCGTCGACGCCCTTCTCGCTGCCACGGCGGTGACGCTCGATTTAAGCCGCGCACGTCGGTGGGGGTG
>JALZFK010000040.1 GCA_030861585.1 Actinomycetota bacterium
GCCATGCACCTGCGGTTGGTGATGCAGTTAGAAATCACGGTGCGGTCCTCGGGCAAAGGGTGCAGGAGCGAGTAGCCAGGGTACTCCCCGCCCCCCACCTCGAAGCCCAGCATCTCCACCACGGTCGGTAGGATGTCGATCTGACTGGAGAGCCCCTCGGCCCGCTCGCCGTCTTGGAATCGTCCTGGGGCGTGGATGATCAGCGGCACGTGAAGCCCCTCCTCCCAAATGGTGTCGCCGTGCATGCTGCGACCGCGCTCACTTTCGAAGCCCTCGCCGTGATCGCCGTACAAGACGAAGATCGTGTTCTCGTAGAGCCCCAACCTCTTGTATTGGTCGAAGAGGTTCTCCACGAAGTGGTCCAAGTACCGGAGGCAGTTCAGGTAGCGATCGTACTCTTCGTCGTCCGAGAAGTGCTCGTACTCGTAACGGTTGGGGACGCACTCGTAGCCGTAGTGCCCGGTGCCGGTGAAGTACTGAGCCAGGAAAGGCCCGTCTTGCCCGTACGTTCTAAGCCACCGCTCGCTGGGCTCTAGCATGATATCGTCTTCGTAGCCGAAGGTGTTCGTCACCTGAAAGCCCTCCGCGTTCATGAACTGGGACGGGTAGAACTCCTCGTAGCCGAAGTTTCCCGCGAGCATGCTGTCGTCCCCCGTGTCCCACAAAGATTGGAACCAGGTGGTGCGGTAACCCTGCTCCTTAAGGAGTCTGGCGAGGCACGGGGCCGGGATGACGCCCGGCTCGTATTCCGGGCCCGCGTAGAGGGCCGGCTCGATCCCACAGTTGACTGCGGTGCTTCCCTTAGAGGAGCGAGGTACGATCACGTGGGTCCGCTCGGTAACGAGGCTCTCCTTGGCCAACTCGTTGAGAAAGGGCGTCGACTTCACGTCCTCGTTGTAAGGCGTTACGCTCCGCGCCCGGGTCGACTCGAGGTGTACCAAGACGACGTTGCGTTTATCGGTCTGGGAAGTCTGCACGAGACGAGCATTCGCGGCCGGAAGCTTGGCAGCCGAGCCGGCCCCCGATTCGCTTACCCTGGTCGCCGCCGCCTCCTCCTCCTTGGTGGAATCCCCCTGTACCCCCGTCAGGACCACGTTGACGAACGGGTCCCTCGAAAACCATTCATCGGCTCCCGTCGCCGAGTTGGAGCCGACCAGCAGCGAGAGCGAGCCAAACCCCAACGCCAATAGCCACAGTCCGATGACACCCGTGAAGGAGGTCCTGGGCGCCCCGGCCTGAGACCTACTCCCCAGCAAGCCTCCCCACCACCTCTCGACGGCGCGCGCTAAGAGCCAGGGGCCCAAGGCTGCGTAGAAGAGCGCAACCGCGAAAAGTATCCAGGCCGAGAGCGGGACATCCCGCGTAAGGGTCGGCAAGACCTCGTCGAACTTGGGGATCCACCCGGCGAGGGTGGCGTAGTCCAGCGTCGTGCCGTTCTCCCGTAAGTACTGATGGGTACACGCGTTGATGACCATCACCAGTATCGTCAGCGCGTGAAAGAGGAAGAGCACCATCCAACGCAACGCCCCTCTGCGTACAGCCGCGAACAGCGCTATCCAGAACAACGCGTACCCAAGGTTGAAGAAGACCTCCGAGCGCATCAGGTCCAGAGACCGAGCAAGCCCGTCGTCCTCGCCGGGTAGCGAAGCGATTTCTGAGGCCTTGAGCGCCAAGTTGTAAAGGACGAAGGGCACCAGGAGGCCGAGCAGATAGACCCAATCTCGGCTGCTCAGAAGCGTCTTAAAGAAACCCGAAACGTTCAATTTGTCGTTCCTAGGCATACCAAAGTGGCGCGGATTTTATAGGGTTTGTTGAGTATTTAACAGAACCCCTCAACCGTTAAGGGTTCTAGCAAACAACTATCTTGAGCTCGCTGCCCTTTTCTTCGCCCCGGCAAAAAGCCGCAAAGCGTTCTAGGCTCTAATTCCACACCCTGCTCTAACCGAGGTCGGGCCCGATGACCAGGCGAGAAAAGTGGCCGATCCCTGAAGCCATGATTACCCTCGAAAAGCTACTCTCCAACACTTCGCACCGGCGGCCTCATAGGCGCAGCAGACCCGGCGCCGCTCTTTTTACTTACCTCTCCCTCGGCGAGGTACGCTCCTATCCTCCGGTAGCGTTCGTAACGACTCTTGACCAGCGACTCCGGCCCGACTTTCGAGAGCTCAAGCAGAGCGCCTTCGACGGCGCGAACGACAGCCTCCGCGGCAGCGTCGGGATCGTTGTGCGCACCCCCCAAGGGCTCGGACAAGACCTCGTCTATGACGCCATGTGCCAGGAGGTCTTTCGCGGTCAGCTTCATCGCCTCAGCAGCTTCGGCGGCACGGCTCTGATCTCGGAAGATTATGGAGGCGCACGCCTCGGGCGCTATCACCGATAGATAGGAGTTCTCGAGCATCGCAACGTAATCGGCTACGCACATCGCGAGCGCTCCCCCGGAGCCGCCCTCCCCGATCACCACGGTCACAACCGGCACCGGAACGCGGGCGAGCGCCATGAGGTCGGCGGAGATAGCCCAGGCCTGTCCCCTTTCTTCGGCCCCACGCCCGGCGAAGGCCCCCGGCGTGTCGATGAGTGTCACGATGGGCAATCCGAGCCTCTCCGCTAAAAAGTAGAGCCTACCCGCCTTGCGATAGCCCTCCGGGTTGGCCATACCGAAGTTGTTCTTCACGCGGCTGTTGACGTCCTCACCCTTATCGTGACCTAGAAGCAGGACGCCGTGGGGCCCTATCTTGGCCAACCCCCCGCGCACCGCCGGGTCGTCGGCCCCAAGACGGTCGCCGGAGAGCTCATAGAAATTGTCCGTCAAAGCGTTGCAGTAATCGCAGAAGTTGGGACGGTCGGGGTGGCGGGCGACCTGGACCCGCTGGTAGGGGGTGAGGTTGGAGTAGATGCGTTTCTTGGCCGCATCGAGGGCCCCTTCGAGGCGTGAGATCTCGTCTTGAAGCTCCTCGTTGGGGCCGGCGAGCCGGTGCAGCTCGGCGATGCGCTCCTCTAGGTCCTTGATTGGTTTTTCGAAACCTAGGATCACGCGATTATCCCCAAGAATCGTTCGAGGTCATCCTTGAGCTCCAGCCGGTGCACGATGCGGTCCACGAGGCCGTGCTCCCGCTGGAATTCGGCCGTCTGGAAACCCTCCGGCAGGCGCTCCTTCGTCGTGCTCTCGATAACCCTAGCTCCCGCGAAGCCGATTCGCGCCTTCGGCTCGGCGATTACGATGTCCGCAGCGGTCGCGAAGGAAGCCGTAACTCCCCCGAAGGTTGGGTCGGTGAGCACGGAGACGTACGGCAACGAGCTGGTCATGTAGCGCGAGAGGGCCACGCTCGTCTTCGCCATCTGCATGAGGGAATAAATACCCTCGTACATCCTCGCCCCACCGGAGGCCGAGACGATCACCAGCGGCAGCCCCTCGTCGTAGGCCAGCTCCATGGTGCGAGCGACCCTCTCGCCCACGGCGCTCCCCATGGATCCCCCGATGAAGCGAAAGTCCATCACCGCCAAAGCGACAGGATGACCTCCGATCCTCGCCATCCCGCTAACGACCGCATCGATAAGGCCGGTTTTTTCGCGCGCTCCCCGAAGCTTATCTTTGTACCCCTCAAAAAGAAGAGGGTCCCCGACCATCGTGCGGGCGTCCCTTTCGGAGAAGCTGCCGACGTCGGCAAGCAGGCGTACGCGCTCGGGCGCCGGAAGCGGGTAGTGAAACTCGCAATGTGGGCAGACGTTGAAGCGGGCCTCCAGTTCTTTTTCGTAGATGGGCTGCCCACAAGATTCGCACTTGGTGAAGACGTTGTCTATCGGGCCGAGACCGCTCTCGGTCTCTGGTGCGCTCCGCGCGTACTCCCGCCGCTTGCTGAGCCAGTGCCTAATCTCTGCTCCCCACCTTTACCCCAGCCTCGTGGTCCAACGCCGAACGCACCTCCCGGAGCCATGCGCCCGCACCTTCCGGGCCTTCTTCCGTGACAAGCTGCATCAGCTTACTACCGATAATCACGCCGTCTGCCTCCGAAGCGGCCTCTACCGCGGCTCCGGCGGAAGAGATACCAAAACCCAAAGCCACCGGCACCGAGACCCTCGCGCGCACCCTTCGTAGTAGCTCTACGGCGCCGCACGGTAGCTTCTCCCTCGCCCCCGTCACCCCCGCCACCGACACGCAGTACACAAAGCCCGAGGCGGCCTCCGAGATCTTATCCAGGCGCTCGTCCGTCGTGGTGGGCGCCGCGAGCGGGCAGATCGCCACCCTTCTCTCGGCTGCTACGGTTCGGAACTCGGCCGCCTCGTCGATGGGAAGGTCCGGGATCACCAGCCCCGAGACTCCAACCCCAGCCGCCTCATCCAGAAATCTCTTGGCTCCCCGAGCGAAGACGCTGTTGTAGTAGACCGAGAGCACTACCGGCACCCGGTCCGCGAAATGCGACGCGAGAGCTAGGCAGTACCCGAGATCGGCACCATTCTTCAAGGCGAGCGTGGTGGTGCCTTGTATCGTGGGTCCGTCCGCGAGAGGGTCCGAGAAGGGCACCCCGATCTCCACCACGTCCACTCCGGCCCCAACGTACGCCTCCCCCACCTCGTAAGCCCCTTCGAGCGTCGGGTAGCCCGCCGTGAGGTACGGGACGAGCGCCACGCGCCCTTCCGGAAAGGCCACTTGCAACTGCTCGCTACCCGTCACCCGAAACTTCTTTCGCCTCCCGCGCGTCGATCCCGAGAGCGTCCGCCGCCACCTCGACGTCCTTATCCCCCCGGCCCGAGAGGTTAACGACCAGGTTCGCCCCCGACCCTAGCTCCTTCGCCACCTCCTCGGCGTACGAGATGGCGTGAGCCGTCTCCAATGCTGGGATGATACCTTCCAGACGCGAGGTTAATTCAAGAGACTCGAGCGCTTCCTGGTCGGTTACGCTCGCATACTCGGCAAATGCCTCGTCCTTGAGGTACGAATGCTCCGGGCCCACGGACGGGTAGTCGAGCCCCGCGGAGATCGAATGCGCCTCCCGGATCTGGCCTTCCTCCGTCTGCAAGACGTAGCTTAACGCCCCGTGCAGGACGCCCAGGCGTCCCTCGGCCAGGGACGCTCCATGCTCTCCAGAGCTTAGGCCCCTTCCCGCCGCCTCGACACCCACGAGCCTGACACTATTCCTTCCTATAAAGGGATAGAAGGCGCCGATGGCGTTCGAGCCCGCGCCGACGCAAGCCACGATCGCGTCCGGATCTCTCCCAAACCTCTCCCTGGCCTGCAGCTCTATCTCCCTGCCGATAACCGTCTGGAAATCACGCACGATCCTGGGGTACGGGGCGGGGCCTACCACGCTCCCGATGATGTAGTGCGTGTCTTCGACGTTCGTGACCCAGTCCCTAATCGCCTCATTCACCGCATCCTTAAGAGTCATCGAACCACTCATCACCGGCACGACCTCGGCGCCCAAAAGCTTCATGCGCACGACGTTCAACTTCTGACGGCGAGTATCCTCATCGCCCATGTACACCACACATTCCTTGCCGTAGAGGGCGGCGACGGTCGCGGTCGCGACCCCGTGCTGGCCCGCGCCGGTCTCAGCAATGATGCGGTTCTTGCCCATCCGGTCGGCCAGGAGGATCTGGCCTAACGTGTTGTTGATCTTGTGCGCCCCCGTGTGCGCTAAGTCCTCCCGCTTGAACCACACGTTCGCCCCGCCCCATCTCTTCGTGAGCCTCTCGGCGAATATCAAGGGCGTCGGCCTCCCGACAAAGTCCTTCGCGAGGCTGTTCAGCTCCTCGATGAACTCCGGGTCATCCCTGTAGCGCTCGTAGGCCTCCTCAAGCTCTTCCAGGGCGTGAATGAGCGTCTCCGGCACGTAGCGGCCGCCGAAAGGTCCGAAGTAGTAGCCAGTTTCACTCTTTTGCCGCACTCACGAACCTCCGAACCTGCTCCGCGTTCTTCTTCCCAGGCGCATCTTCCAAAGAGCTAGAAGCGTCCACCCCGTACGGTTCGAAGAACCGGATCGCCTCCCGCACGTTCTCCGGGGTTAGTCCGCCGGAGACGACGATGTTATCACGACCTTTGAGCGATTTCGCAAGGGCCCAGTCGAACCTCTCACCCGTCCCGCCCCGTGCCTTGTCGCTGTACGCATCCAACAGGAAGAGGTCCGCCTCGTAGTCGTCAATCGCCGCCAGAGAACCCGCGCCCCGCACCCTCAAAGCCTTAATAACTTTGACGCCGCCCTCCCGTAAAACGGTTACGGTCTCCGGGCTCTCGTCGCCGTGCAGTTGCACGTAGTCCAGCCTGACCTCGCGGGCGATGCGCAGCATCTCCACCGGCTCTTCGTCCACGAACACCCCGACCTTGAGTACACCCTCCGGGAGGGTCGCGGCTATCTCCCGCGCCCTCTCAACACCCAGCTTACGCGAGCTCTCGGCGAAGACGAGACCGATGGCGTCCGCGCCAGAGCCCGCCGCCGTCAGGGCATCTTCTGGGGTCGTTATGCCACAGACCTTTGCTTTAACCACAGTAGAGAGATTGTATCCCCTTGTTTGGCAAGAGAAGGTTCTTCTGCTACCGGAGAGACTGCCGGAGGAAACCGAGTACCTTCGGCCACGAGCCCGCGCTGGCAGCTTCGTTCGCTTCCGTACTACCGCCTAGCGCGAAGCGTCTTATCCGACCCATATCCGCCCACAGAAAGAACCGGCCGCAGGAGCACAGCCACGAGCGTCCCTAATAATGAAGCTCAAAAGCGGCAGCCCCTAAGGTGGCGACGATAGCAAGCTACGCACAGGTACTTCTTCTATCAGGCTCCAGAGCGACCAAGCCCATTTGTCATGGTAGCGCGGAGAGCTTGGCGATGAGCGCCGGGTCACGCATCGCCGCC
>JALZFK010000308.1 GCA_030861585.1 Actinomycetota bacterium
CCCACGTGTTACTCACCCGTTCGCCACTCTACTCACCCCGAAGGGCTTTCGCGTTCGACTTGCATGTCTAAAGCACACCGTCAGCGTTCGTCCTGAGCCAGGATCAAACTCTCCGAACTACTCACTAGCCGTTAAAGCGGCTTATCTGAGCGATCAGCGCGGGCGCTACCCGCAACGGCGATCCGCGTTTTGACTCTCGGATCGCTGAGAGTCGGTCCCAGCGTAATGACGGGTTCACCTATCACTACTTGGTCTTTCGCTACTATTCAGTTTTCAAAGCCTCCAAGCCCCTGGCCTCTCGGCGGAGCCGGACCGGACTCCGACCTCCTTACGACGAACAAAAAACCCACTCGATCGAGCGGGCCTCGGACGCTTCCCAGCATATCGGGGAGCTACCCTATCGCGCCGCCTCAGTTGTCAATTCGCTTCCGGTCATTAGCTAGAGGATTATAGCACTCCGAGCCAGGATGTCAAACCCCGAAATCGAAGTTTTTCCTATATCCCCGCTTTTTTGCCGACTTCGAGCTCCTATCCTCTCGGCGAAGCGATACCTCCAAGACGTACAAACTTAGAGTTTCGCTGGCGTCGCACTGGTGGGTTCGACTCTATCTCTACGAGGTATCAGCGCCAGGTATTCTAGCGCGGGTTTTGAGAACGTCAAGCAATGCGAAGAAGAATATTTTGAGTGCTTACTCCGGGGCAACGAGCCGGGCGTAGCGACGTTTACCGACCTGGAGAACTTTGCCGTACAGCTCGTCTTCGGGCAAGCGCAGGGTCTCGTCACTTATAACCTCGCCGTCAAGGCGAACAGCGCCTCCACGAATGAAGCGCCGAGCCTCACCGTTGGTATTGGCAAACCCGGCGAGGGTGATGAGGCTCACGATCCAAATATCACTGCCCGAAGGGAGCAGGCCGGGCCCCGGCTTTAGGCCTTTGTCTGGCTTGAGTGAGAGAGGTACCTCGACAACATCCTCCGGAACACCTCGGCTAGTCACAGTGTTAAAGTGTTCCTCGGCCGGACCAACAGCCGCTTGCTCATGAAATTTACGCACTAGGGAGCGAGCGAGCTCGCGCTTTTGCTCGACGGGCGGGGCTTCGGGGAGATCGCGGTCGAGCAAGAGGGAGTAGTAACTCGGCATCAGCTTGTCAGGGATGCTCATGGCCTTTCCGAACATTTCGCGGGGTTCTTCGGTAACGCCGATGTAATTGCCTAAGGACTTGCTCATCTTGGCGGTGCCGTCGGTGCCGACGAGGAGCGGGGTAGTGAGGACGCACTGGGGCTCCTTGCCGTAGTACTCCATGATCTGGCGTCCCATGAGGAGGTTATAGAGCTGGTCGGTGCCTCCGAGTTCGACATCAGCGTCTACGGCGACCGAATCGTAGGCCTGCATGAGCGGGTAGAGCAGCTCGGTCAGGGTGATCGGATCACCCGCCGCGTACCGCTTGCTGAAATCATCGCGCTCGAGGATGCGGGCAACGGTAGTCGCTCTGGTGAGCCCTATGATGTCCGCCATTGTGAGGGGCGCGAGCCACTCGGAGTTGAAACGGACCTCGGCGCGATCGCGATCTATGATGAGGTAGGCTTGCTCCAGATACGTCCTCGTGTTCTCCTCTATCTCCTCCGGCGAGAGGATGGGGCGGGTTTTGGAGCGTCCGGAGGGGTCGCCGACGCGAGCGGTATAGTCACCTATAACGAGTACGGCGGTGTGCCCGACTTCCTGAAACTCGCGCAGTTTCCGGAGCACGACGACGAAACCGAGGTGGATGTCCGGAGCCGTCGGGTCTATCCCAAGCTTGATCCGGAGCTCGGCGCCGCTCTCCAAGCGACGTTCTAGCTCCTCGCGAGGGATGATGTCCACGGCGTTCGCGAAGATCCGGTCCGCGTCGGGTACGAGGCTCATTAACTAATCTCAATCCTTCGTAATGCTCGCAATATAAATGTAACTCTCCTATGGTTGATGTACTATACCCCAGAGATGGCTCGAACTTACCAGAGACGTAGCAGCACGAGAATCCTGCGGTCGGCGTCTAAGAAAGGCTCAAAGCTTCCCGCGGCGTCTAAACAGAAGCGTGGCTCCAAAAAAAAGGGCTTTCGAACGAGGCTGTTGCGGTGGGTGGGGATCGTTTTCCTGTGTTCTCTCGTCGCGGTGCTCGCCTTTGCGGCAGGGGGTTACTTAGGGCTCGTGCAGGCCGTTCGCTCCTTTGAGGAGCCCACCGAGGTGTCGTCGCACCCGACCTACATATACTCACAGCCGGTCGGGGATACCGAGGGGTCCACGCGGACGATAGGCACGATCTTTCAGGGCGAGAACCGGAGAACCGCTCCCTTAGACAAGATGCCGTCGAGCTTGCTCGACGCCCTGGTCGCCAAGGAGGACGAGCGGTTTCGGGAGCACGGCGGGGTCGATCTCTGGGGCATCATACGCGCCTTGTGGGTCGACGCCCTGGTTATAACGGGTATCCTCCCAGACGAGACCCTCGAGGGGGGCAGCTCAATCACCCAGCAATACGTAAAGAACGCGTACCTCTCTGGGGAACCGTCCCTAACGAGAAAGCTCAAGGAAGCGTTGATAGCCGTAGAGCTCGAACGTAAGTACGAAAAGGACGAGATCCTCGGCATGTACTTGAACACCGTGTATTTCGGCAACAACGCCTACGGGGTCGAGGCCGCCGCCGAGACGTACTTCAACAAGTCGTCCGAGGACCTCACCATCGGCGAGTCGGCCACCCTGATCGGGCTGCCCTGGTCCCCCTCGATGCTCGGAACAAACCGCGAGGAGGCGACAGACCAACGGAATATCGTGCTCGCCACGATGCGCAACGACGGCTACATCACCCGCCAGGAACACATGGAGGCGCTCGAGGAAGCGCTCCCTAAACCCTGGCCTAAAGCGCCGATGGTCGATACTGGTCTCACCGGCCCGGAAGTCACCAAAAACTTCGCCGAGTTCGTGCGCGAAGAGCTGATCAACCGGTACGGGGCGAACACGGTCTTGCAGGGGGGCTTGAGCGTGTACACGACGTTGGATCTCAAGGCGCAGGTGGAGGCCCAAAAGACCCTGTACGGGCCGAACGGCTACCTGCGCAATCCGGACGACCCGGACGCGGCGCTCGTGTCGATCGAACCGGAGACAGGGAATATAACCACGATGATCGGCAACCGGGATGGGGAGTCCTACTTCAACCTGGTCACGCAAGCCAGGCGTCAACCGGGCAGCTCCTTCAAGCCGTTCGCGCTCATCGCCGCGCTGGAGCAAGGGATAGATCCTTCGACCCAATTCGTCTCGGAGGGGAAGCAATACGTAATAAAAGACAGGGACGGCAACGCAGAGCAATGGAACGTCGAGAATTACGAGGACGAGGACCACGGCCCCATCAGCCTGGAGCAGGCGCTGTGGTATTCGGACAACTCGGTCTTCGCGGACCTGGCGATGAACGCGAACGGGAGGGGTCTCAAGAACGGACCAGAGGCGATCGCGGACGTCGCCAAGAGGCTCGGCGTCTCGACCAACCTCGACGGATCCCACCCATCTATAGTTCTCGGTGCCCAGGAGGTCTCCCCCTTAGACATGGCGACGGCATACGCCACGATCGCCAATAAGGGGAAGAGAGTGACACCGACGGCGATCGAAAAGGTCGTTCAAAACGAAGGGCAAGAAGAAGAGAAGGTCCTGTACGCGGCACCTCGCGAAGAAGGCGAGCAGGTCATAGATCCCGAGGTGGCCCGCAAAGCCACGGAGGTTATGATTGGGGACGTTACTCAAGGCATCGCCTACAAAGCGGCTCTCGGCGACCGGTCGGTAGCCGGCAAGACCGGAACTTCGGAGAACTTCTTCGACTCCTGGTTCATGGGCTTCACCCCGCAACTGGTGACTGGCGTCTGGATGGGATACGAGGAAGGCGGTAGTACCCTAGATGGTCTCCTAAACATAGGCGGCCGGCAACTCGGTCCCTTCGCCCCACCGCCGGTCATCTGGCGGGACTACATGCAGAAGGTCCTCCAGGACAAGCCAGCAAAGACGTTCGATGACGTCGACGCACCACAAACCCTCTCAACCAGCACGACGCGTTCGACCGGAACGCCGAAAACCGGATTCGCAACAGGAGGAGCGGACCCGGCCAGCGGTGGAGCCCTACCGGGGAGCGTGGCACCACTCCCCTTCCCGAACCAGACCGGCGGCGTGCCGGGTGCCATCGGCTTTACTGGCTAGGAGACGCGCTCTGCGCGTTTGAGGCCACGCCCGGCGATGGTCTTCGGCGGGACGGAGACGTTCGCGTCGTCCAGGACTACGTAACGATAGGGTAGCTCGGTGCCGCGGCTTATACCGACGCGGGTGGTAGAGATTACCTCGCCCTCCGGCGGATCGTTCCAGCGAATAGTAAGCGGCTCGCGCGTCAGGTCGTGGCCATCCTGGTAAAGCTCGATGCCTAAAGCCTGCGTGAGCTTGCCGGGACCCGTGCAAAGATCCAGCTTACCGCGGCGTTCGGCCATAAGGTCGTGGCCCTCCAACGGGTTGAGGGCTCGGATCAGGACGGCGCTCCCCTTCCCCTCCTCTTCGCAATTGGCGTTGATCAGACTGTAAATGCCGTAGGCGAGATACACGTACGCGAGGCCGGGCGCTCCGAAGATCGTGCGTTTACGCATCTCGGGGTACCTGTAGGCGTGGCAAGCCGGGTCATCGGTACACAGGTAGGCCTCGGTCTCGACAATAACACCCGAGGCAACGCCCTCGGGCGTCTCGTGGACGAGAACGCAGCCCAAAAGGTCCACGGCGACTCTCCGAGGGTCCCGGTCGTAGAAGGCGGTAGGGAGAATATCTTCCGGGCTCACTGCTCCCCGGTGAGATCCGATATGCGGCGCGAGAGCTGGTCGAGGTCGAGCCCGGCCTCGGAGCGGATGGAGGACTTTAAGAGCGGGCGAACCTGCCCGATCTGAAGCTGGAGTTCGCGTAGGAGCTCTATGGATCCACTCTCGGGCCCAACCATGTCGCGCAAGATGGTGCCCTCCGTGCGGCCGGCGACGATAGGATCGGAGATGTTGTCAACGTAAACGAGGGTTCGGCGACCGCTGCCGCGCTCCTCCTCGATGGGGACGAGCGCCACAATCTTGTCGGCGCGGACGTACTTGCCGAAGCCCAGAGGAACGAGGCGATCGGGAATTACTTTCATATCGATAAAATCTCCAATTCGCAAACACTTAAAACATCCCCGGTACCTCCAGCGAGCCGTCCGGCCCGATCGCGGCCTCGACCCGTGACTGATTATCCTCAACATCTCTTGACGTTTTCGCTTCTTGGTGCGATCGTCGCGGCGAGTGAAAGGTATTGAGAAGGGTTCTAGTGTCAGCCGAAAATCGACGCACGGAGGCTCCCTCGTGGGAACGCTCCTCAGACAAGACAACTGAGGGGCGCGCTAACAACGCTATCTCGCGGTATCGAGCGCTGAAGTTGGTGGGGGCCACTATCTTGAGTGCTACACTGGTTCCCTTATTTCCCAGGGGAGCCCTCCCCTTCGCCAAGTCGGCATACAGCCACTCAAGGACGAGCGATGTTCGATATGTGCCCGGAAGTACGCTGCGTGTGTGCCAGGTGACGGGTGACTACGATCCGGAAGGACTTACGCACATAAACTGCACGGGGCAATGGGACATCGAGGGCACTGATCTGGGTGTCCCCGTAGAACACCGGGGGAACTTGTTCATCTTCTTTGGCGATGTACCCTCGGCCGACGATGCCGATCCTATCCTCTACACGAGCGAGCTCGATCCGGAGCCGCACGGCTTCCAGTTACACCCCATCTTGCAGGACGGCCCCGGCACTTGTTTTCGCCCGTTTAACGTCAAAGACCTATCGAGCAAAGGTTACCTCGGTACTAACGAGACACCGACCGGGGCTTTTAGTTACGGCGACCGGCTGTACGTTTTTGTGGTCACCGGCAACACCAATCCGGTTTCCTACCTGAGCAGCTCGGCAGACCTGGCAGCAGATTTCGATTTGCACTACAAGATCTCCGATACGACCGGTAAGTTCTGGCAAATCGCGCCGTGGGTGGTTAACAACG
>JALZFK010000319.1 GCA_030861585.1 Actinomycetota bacterium
TCAAGACGACCACCGCGATTATCAGTCCCCTCATTTACGCACCTCCTGGCTTACCTTTTCTACGCTGCGCTAATCTTCTCATATTCAACATTTCCGAGAAGCCCTGTTAGCAGGCGAGTTTCCGGGAAGACCCCTTCTCGGCGACTCGGTGAATAGAGACAATGCCGTGCCTAGCGCCTCCTATCTCAAGTTCTCATAAGCTCGATCTTGCTCCCTTCATCGGTGAGCGAGGCCTGCCAGGCGAAGATCCGGGCACGGCTGTCAATCCAGCTGCCGGACGAAGTCGTCGACGAGATTGGCAACCTGCCGTGCGGACTCAGATAACAATATCGTGTAGTGGTCCGCTCCGGAAAGGAGACGCTCCGAGCGCAGATCCAAGACCTCCGCCATAACATTTCGGGCTTCGTCGGAGATGAGGGGATCGACGCCGGGAAAGAAGCCCTCCGCCGCCCTGGCGAGCGCGACGGGGCACTCGATGTCTTTCATCTCGGCAGCAGTCGGGCTCTCGAAGAAGATCGACTCCTCATCTTCTTCCACCGCCTCGCGGGAGGCTTTGGGTGTGTAGCCTCCATCTACCCGCTCAAGATCGTAGAGGTAGTAATCGGCGAGGTCGGGCGACAGGTCTTCGAGGGTGAGGTTTTGGCCGGGAAACCAGTAGTCGAGGTAATCTTCCGGGGTTTCGAAGACCATGTCGAGGCGTCTATAGGCCCGATCGAGGCCCTCCCGGGTCTGCTCGTCGGGCTCGGAGGGCTCCTCGGGTCGGGGCCACCCGCCGTCGACGAGGACGAGCGCCCGGACACGGTCGGGGTACAGGAGCGCTGTATGAAGGGAGACGAAGGCCCCCGACGAATGGCCGGCGAGGACGGCCCTTTCTATCCCCAGGTGGTCGAGGGTCCGGATCACGTCCTCCGCGTGCGCCGCGAGCCCGTAGTTCCCGGAGGAGGGCTTCCCGGAGTCGCCCCTGCCCCTGAAATCTAAGGCCACCATCCCGTCCGGGTACTGGAGGTGCCGCGCCAGTGAGCTGAAAGCCCGGTGTTGGGCCGTGATGCCATGCAGGGCCAGAACGGGTTCCGGTCCCTTACCAACGCGTCCGAACGCCAGCCGCACGTCCCCTGACACGCTCCCCATCTTCCATAAGTCCCTCTCCATAAGGAACAGCATTATACGCGAAGGCGCGGGGTGACAAGAGCGACGCCCTCTTCTTAAACAGGCTTTATCTCATAATTCCGCGGGCGGAACCGGGCTCAACCTCTCAGTGTCTCCTCGGCCCTTTGCTCGCCGTGATCTATCAGCTTCCGTATAACGACGGGCTACGATCTAGCTTCGACGCAGCGTCCAGACTGTGGGATATATCGTCCGAAATCTCGATCACTCGTACCTCGATGTGCCTATACTCCTTACCCTCCTCTCCGGGCAGGCGAAGCCTTTTGTCCTTGGCATTTTCGCTTTCGCCTTAGCATCGACCAGTTCGTCTATCTTCTCTATAAGGTAGATGTCCTGAGAGATCGCGATGTTGCCGGATAGTTCGTTGCATCTGTCGTTTACATCCGCTATCGTCTTAGGTTCGAAGCCTCGACTCCAGGGGGTTACCTGGATCACCCAGATCTCCTTAGGTTTCATGCGGCTCATCTCGCGTAGCGTAGGCTTCTGGCAGAATAAGGCGTCCCAAAACACACCCTCATCGACGTGCGCGGCTTGAATCGGGCGGTACCGCGGTGGCAGCGAGAAGGGCGTCGACGCTGATCTCGGCAATCCTTCACGCAATGCGCAAGCCCCAGACCCGGTACCCCTAAGTAGCCCTATAACTAGTGTGCTATAGGATCGGGAAGTATGACGAGGATCAACCAGATGATTAGCGCAATGACCACGGCTATCCCCAAAGCGTAGCCCAACGAGAACCACCAGCGCCGCCGACGATTTCGGCCCCCTCGCACGGGTGCCCTCCTTTCCTATCTTCCCTTTCGCTCCAGGTTGCTTCAAAAGCAATAATACGCGCTTTTGTCCGAAAGGTTGCTGAGACTACGGCTAGCGTAAGGCGTTTTCGGCGCATATCCCCGGTACTCGAGGCTAGAGGAGTAAGAACTGCTCGAGCTTAGACTGCCTTTAGCGTTAGATGGGCGCGTTCGCTGCGAGCAGGCGTGGGCCCGCTCCTACTAGCGGCCGGAACGCCTCCAGCGAGGCCAGCAATTCCTCGGAGCGGATACCCCTCGTGATA
>JALZFK010000354.1 GCA_030861585.1 Actinomycetota bacterium
GCGACCTGCAGGGGCAACCGCCACAGCCGGAGCGCCCAGCGCAGTCGCGGACGAAAGGAGATCAGACGCTGGGCACGCACCGCTGTAACTAACGTCGCGCCAGCGGCCGCGGCAATCGCGCTCGCTACCAGCTCGGGCACCGCGACGTCGAAAGCCAGCGGGATCCACAAGCCGCTCAGGAGGATCCACCATACAATCCAGAACACAACCTGCCCCAGCGGAGAGGGTGCAGGCGGCAGCGAGGCAGAGTTCTCCGGCCTGCCAGCACCATCTCCGCCTTCGCTACCACGGCTTTCGCTATGTGCGTCTGACTGGTGGTGTCGCGAGCCGTGCGGATGGCTCATACTTTCGAGGCCCTAACGGTGCAATAGGCGGCTGGCACGATCAGCCCTCGCACCGAAAACGATGTCCACAACAACCCAGAGCAATAACCGGAGAGCGCCAGAGGAGGCTTCATACTGCAGGGCGGGCACAACCCATTCGATAAGACGTCGATACGGCTCGTCGGTGATGTTCGCGACCTCCTCCCGATAAGAATCCCTCGTCTCCACGGTATTGTGGCTCTGCCACTTACCACTCCCGCGCACCTCCGCTAGGTCGTGCCACGCTGGATAATGATAACAGGATCGGTCCTTGCTTCTCACCGTCCGGTTCTGTACGAAGATGTGATCCAAATCGCCCACTATTTATTTGTTACGGTCACCCTATCGCTATATCCTCCCGCGGGTAGACGTATCCCCTCCCCTTCTGCCGGGCCGAGAGCGCCAGGATCAAGGTGATCGGACCTACCCGCCCCAAAAACATTACCCCCGCAACGAGCAGTTTGCCGAAAGCCGTGAGCTCCGGCGTGACGTTCAGGGACAGTCCTACGGTCCCGAAAGCGGAGGTGATCTCGAATATGGCAGGTAGGAGCCTTTGACCGTCAGAGATCATCAACGCCAGTGTGGCTACGATAACTAATAGCGCCGACAGCGAGAGCACCACGAGCACCTTCTGCATGAGCTGTGTGGGCACACGACGTCCGAAGGCGCTCACCTCCTCTTGTCCCTGGGCTTGAGAGAGCAAGAGCAGTACCAGTATAGCGAGCGTCGTGACCTTGACACCTCCGCCGGTCGAGCTAGGGGCGGTTCCTACGAACATGAGCCCCATCTGCACAAACAAGGTGGGCTCGCGCATCTGAGCGTAGTCCACGGTCGAGAACCCCGCCGTACGTGGCGTTACCCCTTGTAAGAGCGACATCCACAGCCGGGTTTCAGAAGTATGATCCCCTAGCGTGCCTGGATTGCCCCACTCCAGCAGCGCCACGCTTAGAACCCCTATTAAGATAAGTGCTGCCGTAGTGACCAGGACGAGTTTGGAATGCAGGGTGAGCCGTCGTACCTGTTGGTAACGGTACAGGTTGACCAGGACCGGGAAGCCCAAACCCCCAAGAATTATGAGGGTGATTAGCGGAGAGTTCACGGCTGGGTCACCCGCGTACGGGGAAAGCCCCCTGTTTGGTAGGGTAGTGAACCCGGCGTTGCAAAAGGCCATGATCGCATGAAAAACCGCCTGAAACAGGCTATCGCCGTAACCGAACCCACCCCTGATGAAGCCGACGACGAGGACTATCGCGCCCAAAGCCTCGACGAGGAGCGTGATCCAGGCTATCTGTCCGATGAGCCTCAAGGTGTTGCGTGGCGAGTCTACGTTCCCGATCTCCTGGCGAGCTGCGAGCAGATCACGAAAACCCACCCTCCGCCCGACCAGTACAGCTCCCAGGGTTGCGAAGGTCATGATCCCTAAACCCCCGACCTGAACGAGGAGCATGATCACGGTGCTGCCGAAGGTCGTGAATGTTGATGGGTAGTCGACGGATGAGAGCCCGGTAACGCTAACGGCGCTCACCGCGACGAAAAGGGCGTTCACCCAAGAGATGCCCTCGTGGGTGGACGCCGGCAGCTTCAAGAGCAGGGTCCCGAGACCCATAAACGCCGCGAACCCGATAGCGATCAGGCGCGGGGCGGAGAGCCTCCGGAACAAGTTTTGCCCTACTTTACGCGGCTTCTAAGGAGTTTTTGGCCTTTTCGACGATCGTGGCGAAGGCGGCGGGTTCGGTGGCGGCCATATCGGCCAGGATCTTGCGGTCCAAATCTATCCCGGCGAGCCTGAGACCGTGGATCAGCTGGGAGTACGAGAGCCCGTGCTCCCGGGCACCGGCGTTGATCCGTTGGATCCAGAGCGACCGGAAGTCGCGCTTGCGCTGCTTGCGCCCAACGTAGGCGTAGACCCCGCCTTTCCAGACTTGCTCCTTGGCCCGCTTGTACGAGCTCTTTTTCGTTCCCCGATAACCCTTAGCCTGCTTAAGGATCTTTCTGCGCTTCTTGCGGGCGTGCACGCTGCGCGCCGTGCGAGCCATCTACTGTACCCCTAACAGGCGCTTTATGCGCTTCTCGTCGGACTGGTGGACCGCCGTTTCGGTGTTCAGGCGCCGCTTGCGCTTGGAGCTTTTCTTCTCCAAAATATGGTTGTGGCCGCTCCTACGACGCTTGAGCTTGCCCTTCTTCGTGACCTCGAAGCGCCCCGCGGCACCCTTGTGGGTCTTCATCTTCGGCATCTGTTTTCCTCCGCGTTTTTCTCTGCGAAACGTGGCTCGCGGCACGGGAGTGGCCGTTTCGCCTCAGCAACGGGACGCATTGTAACAGATAGCTACCGCTAACCGCGGGCGGCGCTCCTTTGCCGCTGGCTTTCTGGCTGGCTTCGAGTTTCGCCCTTCGGGGGCGCATCCTTTCTCGGGGCCATCACCATGACCATGTTGCGTCCGTCGAGGTTCGGTTGGCTCTCGATACGCCCCAAGTCCTCGAGGTCGCTTGCGAGCCTCCTAAGGAGCTTCTCGCCCAGCTCCGGGTGCTGCACCTCGCGCCCGCGGAACATGATCGTGACCTTCACCTTGTCGCCGTGACGCAGAAAGCGCTCGACGTGACCACGTTTGGTCTCGAAGTCGTGGTCGCCTATCTTCGGGCGGAGCTTTATCTCCCGCACGTTGATGTTGACTTGCTTCTTGCGGGCGGCCTTGCGGGCCTGCTCCTTTTGGTACCTGTACTTTCCATAGTCCATTACCCGAACCACCGGTGGGTCCGAGTTCGGCGCGACCTCCACGAGGTCGAGGTCGTGCCTCTCGGCGTAATCCGTCGCGTCTCTTATGTGCTTGATCCCCAGCTGCTCCCCGCTCTCCGAGATGAGACGCACAGAGCGGGCCCTGATCTGGCCGTTGATCCTCGGCTCTTCTTCCGCGGCTACTGCGCACCAACTCCTTCCAAATTAGAACCTGCAAGGCCACCCAACCGCAGGAGATGGCTCCTTAAGAAGCACCAGGCGGACGGAGACCCCTAACTACACCTCAGATTATACCCCCGCGACGCTACCACCGTCTATAAGAATTACGGGCCGCCACCTCCGCCCGTATCCGCTCCCCGAACTCTTCGAGCTTCACGGCCTCCTGGGCCTTTTCGCCGCGCTTGCGTACGTTAACCGTGCCTTCTTGGGCCTCGTCATCTCCGACCACGAGGAGATACGGCACCTTCTGCCGGGCGTTCTCCCGGATCTTCTTCTGCATGCTCATCGGTGCGTCGTCCACCTCGACCCGGAGACCCTCCGCCATCAACTTCTCTCCGACCTCGCGGGCATAAGGAAGATGGCGATCCGCTACCGGGATAACCACGGCCTGCACCGGCGCAAGCCACACCGGGAAAGCGCCGTTGTGGTGTTCGACCAGGACGCCGAAGAAGCGCTCCATGCTGCCTAGCAGGGCGCGATGAACCATGTACGGACGGTGGGCTTGGCCGTCCTCGCCGATGTACTCTAGACCGAAGCGCTCCGACATGTTGAAGTCGAATTGGATGGTACTGAGCTGCCACTCGCGGCCGAGCGCATCGTTGACCTTTAGGTCGATCTTTGGCCCATAAAATGCACCACCACCTTCGTCCAGTTCGTAGGGGATACTATGGGTTTCGATCGCCTTTCGTAACGCTTCGGTCGCCATATCCCAATCCTCCGGATCTCCCACGTACTTCTGCGGGCGCGTGGAAAGGTAAGCCGTGAAATCGCTCAGATCGAAAGCGCGCAACACGAAGAGCGAAAACTCGAAAGCGCGGCTGATCTCTTCTTCTACTTGATCGGGTCGGCAAAAGATGTGGGCGTCATCCTGAGTGAAGCCCCGGACGCGGGTGAGGCCGTGCAAGACGCCGCTGCGTTCGTAGCGGTAGACCGTCCCGTACTCCGCGTAGCGCTGCGGAAGATCTCGGTAAGAGCGCATGCGGCTCTTGTATATCTGGATGTGGAAGGGGCAGTTCATGGGCTTGGCGTAGTAATCCTCGCCCTCGATGTCCATGGGCGAGTACATGTTCTCCTGGTAGAAACCTAGGTGCCCCGAAGTCTCCCACAGCCCTGCCCGACCGATGTGGGGCGAGAAAACCCACTCGTAGCCGTTGTAGAGATGGGCCTGGCGGCTGAAGTCTTCGATCAGGACGCGGACTATAGCGCCCTTGGGGTGCCACAGGATCAGACCAGGCCCAACCTCGTCAGAAACGCTGAACAGGTCGAGCTCCCGCCCGAGCTTGCGGTGGTCCCGTTGTTTCGCCTCCTCGAGCCGCCGCAGGTACGCCTTCAGCTCTTTCTCCGTCGGCCAAGCGGTGCCGTAGATGCGGGTGAGCATCGGGTTCTTCTCGTCTCCGCGCCAGTAGGCTCCGGCGACGCTCCGCAGCTTAAACGCACCTATGCGGCCGGTGCTCGGGACGTGTGGGCCTACGCAGAGATCGTAGAACTCGCCCTGGCGATACACCGAGATGTCGCCGTCTTCGAGGTCGCAGATGATCTCCAACTTGTATGGGTTGTCCTCGTAGAGTGCCTCAGCCTCGGCCTTGGATACCTCCTCGCGCTCGATCGGGAGATCCCGGGCGACTATCTCGCGCATCTTCTCCTCTATGCGCGGCAGGTCCTCCTCGGTGATCCGACCGGCAACGTCGATGTCGTAGTAAAAGCCGTTCTCTACCGGCGGGCCAATCGTGAGCTTGCTTCCCGGATATAGCTCCAAGACGGCCTGGGCCATCGCGTGCGCCGTCGAGTGCCGCAAGACGTAGAGCCCATCCGGTGAGTCCCTGGTGACGACCTCGAAGTCCCCGCCGCCGTCTACCGGGGCTTCGAGGTCTATCAGCTCGCCGTTCAGCTTCGCGACAACGGCATCGTGGGCGAGGCGCGTGCCGATCTTTTGGGCCACGTCTCGCGCCTTCTCGCCAGGCTCTATCGTCAATTCCCTGCCGTCGGGTAACTTAACAGCAGCCACTTAGCGTTCCTCTAGGTAGTTTCCAATCAGCAAGAGCATCATCGGGCGTCTCCGTCCTTTACGTCGTTTCTCTACAAGAGGATTTTAGTATCGGATCTCTCCGAAATACACGCCTCGAGGAGCCGACGGCTTTTGGCACACTCGAAGGTCTAAAGCTTATGGCTGATCGCTACAAGTAGGCGATAGTGGGTTCGAAGCACTGACCCCCCTTTCGCGTCAAGGAAGTATAACACTCTGCAGAAGGTTTTTAGAGTTTGCAAAACTCCTGCAGATGCAGCTATTCTTGCGGTTCATACTTTTCCCGACGTTTCCGGAAATTAGCGTCGGTTGCTGCACAACCGCTCCTACTGCGTTCGTAAAAACTACTCACCCTATCGCAAGACGCGAGCATATGGGCCTAGGTAGGTTGCTGGGAGCAAGGAAAAGGGCTTTTGGCCCCGTTCTACCTGCTCGTGGGCCCCACAATAGGGCCTCCTACAGTAGGGCCTATTTCGATTTATTAGACAGTTTCTAGAAGAAGCCTACCCGGAAACCGGTGGGGGCTTTATGATGCGAAGAGGGATAAGGCTCTAACGAACGCCTCGTACGGCCCACGCGCGAGCGCTCAGGGGAATGCCACCCGCTGCATCGCCGGGTAAACCGGCCCGAATCCGTTGGCGAAGCTCCGACCGCCGCTCTTCGCTTAGCGACATCGCGTAACTGGGAGCGGGTCCCTGGCCACCCAGAAAGGGGGACCAGTAATCGTCGAAGTCGCGGAGGTAGGTGGGCACTTCGATCGCACGTACTTCGACATCTTCTAGGCGTGCGTTAAGGAAGAGCCTGCCAAGCGGTTCTGGCCTGCACAGCCAGAAGCGCCGGCCCTCATCCAGCTCCTTTGCCTTCGGGTCCAACGCACCAGCCGCATCCCAGAAGTGGCGCATCAGCTG
>JALZFK010000356.1 GCA_030861585.1 Actinomycetota bacterium
CAACCATACTAACACGAACGTGATAAACGAGGACCTGGAACTAACGCCCGGCGAGCAGTGCGAGCTCACGGCGGTCAACGACTACGGCACCGCCAACCACTTCAATACGATCATCGGGAGCGAAACGGAGGACCTCGACTTGGCGGTTACGATTGCCGACCCCGCCGGGACGGAGACGGCCCGGTACAACGACAGGGCATTCATGATCGAGGAAGGAAAGGGCAAAGGAAAGGCCAAGGACAAAGCCCACAATCATTAGCACGCGCACTTCAGGCACTATGACCGTGAAAACCCTACAGAAGAGCGGCGACGGGTTTCGGAAGGGGAGAGTCCTACTCTTCGGGATCCTGGCGTGCTTGGCGGCCCTCTTCACCGGTTGCGCAAGCTCCGCCTCCCCCCAAGAAGAAGGGGCGGAAGGCCCCGACACCCGGCCGAACATAATCTTCGTCATCACCGATGACCTGGACTACGCCTCCGCCCGGAAGATGCCCGAGATAAGCTCCCGGTTGATCGAGGAGGGCATCTCCTTTGAGAAGGCATTCGTCAGCCATCCGATATGTTGCCCTTCGCGGGCTACCACCCTCACCGGCCTCTACGACCACAACCACGAAGTAAAGGGCAACGCGCCTCCGGACGGGGGGTTCCAAAAGTTTCTCTCCGAGGGACACGAGGAGAACACGATCGTCGTCGACCTGCAGGACGCCGGCTACCAGACCGCCTTTTTCGGTAAGTACCTCAACGGCTACCCTGCTGGTGATCCCACCCACGTCCCACCGGGCTGGGACGAGTGGTACGGCAAGCTAAAAGAGCAGAAGCTCTACGACTACGAGATCAACGAAAACGGCGAGGTCGTCTCCTACGGCAGCGAGGAAGAGGATTTCTTTACCGACGTCCTCTCCGGGCAGGCCACCGATTTCGTCCGGCGTGTGGCTCCCGACGACCAACCCTTCTTCGCGTACGTCGCCCCGACGGCGCCGCACGGGCCGGCGACCCCCGCCGAGCGCCACGAGGGTGCGTTCGCCGAGGAGGAGGCGCCCCGCCCCCCGTCGTTTAACGAGGAGGACGTTTCCGATAAGCCGTCCCCGATCAAGGACGCTGGGCACATCTCCGACGAAGAGGCTTCTGACATAGACGATTACTACCGGCAACGTCTGGAGAGCATGCTGGCCGTCGACGAGATGGTTGCTTCGCTCATACAGGAACTCGAGGCTGCGGGGGAGCTGGAGGAGACCTTCATATTCTTCACCTCTGATAACGGCTGGTTCCAGGGCGAGCACCGTATACCGTCCGCGAAGAATCGCCCTTACGAGGAGTCGGCCCGGGTGCCCCTCTTTGTTCGCGGGCCGGGGGTGCCGGCGGGATCGAAGACTAATAACCTTGCCCTAAACACCGATTTCGCTCCTACCTTTGCTGCCCTGGCGGGCACGGAGTTCCCGGCCGACGGGCGCTCCCTTATCTCGCTGTTGCGTGGGGAGGAGCCTGTGTCGTGGCGCTCGGCCGTACTGCTGGAGAGGTTGCCCGCGGACGAGAGCGGCGGTGCGGGGGCCGGTAAAGCCAAGGGCAAGGGCAAAGCCAAGGGCAAGACCGGGGCTGGCGGCGTGCCCAAGGGCGGGCCTGGCGGCTCCCCCTTTGAGGCCGTCAGGACCGCAACCCACAAGTACGTCGAGTACGCTAATGGCGAGGAGGAGCTCTACGACCTGGCGACCGATCCCTTCGAGCTGGACAACATATATGAGAGCGCCGCCCCTTCCCTCGTCGAGGACCTGAAGACAAAGCTAGACGCGCTCGAGGGCTGCTCCGGTGACGGATGCCGGGAGGCCGAGGATGCTCGATAGTGTCGACTTCGCGCATGTAGAAGCTTCGGGAGACAAGACGATTCAAGACTACGAGATGCGAGGTGACGGTAGAGTGGGTGTGTTTCTAACAGAAAGCGGCGACGACAGGTTGTGGGTGAGAAGGGTGCTCCTCGGGTTCCTGGTATGTTCGGTGACCCTTCTCGCCCTCGGCTGCTCGGGGTCCGAGCCCGCCCAAGAAGAAGGGGCGGAAGCCCCTACCGAACAACCCAACATAATCTTCGTCCTCACCGACGACTTAGACTACGCCTCCGCCCAGCAGCTGCCCAACTTGCGCTCTTTGCTGATCGACCAGGGAACGTCCTTCGAGAACGCCTTCGTGAGCCACCCGGTATGTTGCCCCTCTAGGTCGACCATCCTCACCGGCCTCTACGACCACAACCACGACGTGAGGAGCAACAATCCCCCGGACGGCGGTTTCCAGAAGTTTGTCTCCGAAGGGCACGAGGAGAACACCATCGCTGTCAACCTTCAAGAAGGCGGCTACCAAACCGCCTTTTTCGGTAAATACCTCAACGGCTACCCTGCTGGTGATCCCACCCACGTCCCGCCCGGCTGGGATGAATGGTACGGCAAGGAGGAGGGGCAGAAGCTCTACGATTACGACATCAACGAGAACGGGGAGGTGGTCTCTTATGGTAATGGGACCGAGGATTTTTATACCGACGTCCTCTCGGGGCAGGCGACGGGCTTCGTGCGGCGGGCGGCGCCCGAGGAACGACCCTTCTTCATGTACGTTGCCCCCACTGCACCACACGGCCCCGCCACCCCAGCCGAGCGTCACGAGGGCGCTTTCGCCGACGAGGAAGATCACCGTCCCCCGTCCTTTAACGAGGAAGATGTCTCGGACAAGCCTTCGTGGATCAGGAACAGCGATTCCCTCTCTGCCGGAGAGGTCTCCGGGATCGAGGACTATTATCGGCAACGCCTGGAATCGACGCTGGCCGTAGATGAGATGGTCGCCTCGCTCGTCGAAGAGCTAGAGGCCGCCGGGGAACTCGACAACACCTTTATATTCTTCACCTCGGACAACGGCTTCGAGCAGGGCGAGCACCGCGTAAAGACGGGGAAGAACCGCCCATACGAGGAGTCGGCCCGGGTGCCCCTGCTAGTTAGGGGACCGGGGGTGCCCTCCGGATCGGAGGTGGAAAACCTCGCCATCAACACCGATTTCGCTCCCACTTTTGCTGCCCTGGCGGGCACGGAGTTTCCGGCCGACGGGCGTTCGCTGTTGCCGTTGCTGCGTGACGAAGATCCCTCGTGGCGTTCGGCCGTCCTGTTAGAAAGACTTCCCGCCGACGAGAGCGGCGGGGAAGGTAGCGGCAAAGCCAAGGGCAAAGGCAAAGCAAAGGACAAAGCCAAAGCAAAGGGCAAAGCCAAAGGCAAGGCAGGTCCCGGTGGCTCTCCATTTGAGGCTGTTAGGACCGCAACCCACAAGTACGTGGAGTACGATAACGGAGAGAAGGAGCTCTACGACCTAGAGGTCGACCCCTACGAATTGGAGAACATCTACGAGAATGCCGACCCCTCCCTCATCGAGGACCTGGAGGCGGGGCTGGACGCGCTAAGGACCTGCTCCGACGCCGGGTGCCGGGAGGCAGAGGACGCCGCGTAGCGCCGGGCGATCTCGTGAGGCGGGGCGTCGGGCGAGGCGATGTGTTCGGCTGTTATACTCCTTTTCGTGCTCCTGGAATCCCTAAACCCTGCCCAGCTCGACGCCGTCGTGCACACCGAAGGGCCCCTACTCATCCTCGCCGGAGCGGGGAGCGGCAAGACGCGTGTCCTGACGCATAGGATCGCCTACCTCATAGATGAGGGGTTCGCGGCGCCCGACGAGATACTGGCCATAACCTTCACCAATAAGGCCGCCCGAGAGATGAAGGACCGGGTGGCGCTTCTTGTGGGACCCGATTCGAGGAAGATGTGGGTCTCGACCTTTCACGCGTTCTGTGCCCGTATCTTAAGGGTCCACGCCGAGAAGCTCGGGTACAAGAAGGAGTTCACGATCTACGACTCGGCCGATCAGGTGCGGCTCGTCAGGCGCTGCATAGTCGAGCTCGGCAAGGACCCCAAGCGTTTCAACCCCAGGTCGTTCCACGCCCAGATCTCCTCCGCGAAGAACCTGCTCATGGACGCGAACGACTTTTTGCGCTCGACCGAGGGCTACATGGCCGAGAACGTCGCCGAAGTCTACGACCTCTATCAGAAGCGGCTCTACGAGAACAACGCGATGGACTTCGACGATTTGATAATGCAGACCGTAGCCCTTCTGGAAGTCTTCCCGGAGGTCCGGGACCGCTACCAGCGCCGCTTTAAATACATCCACGTGGACGAGTACCAGGACACCAACCACGCCCAGTACCGGCTCGTGAACATCCTGGCCGCGGCGCATCGCAACCTGTGCGTGGTAGGGGATGACGATCAGTCGGTGTACTCGTGGCGCGGGGCGGACATCCGGAACATCCTCGACTTCGAACGGGATTATCCGGAAGCCAAGGTCGTCAAGCTGGAGCAGAACTACCGCTCGACCCAGGCGATATTGAACGCGGCGAACGCGGTGGTGGCGAACAACGCTTCGCGCAAGGCGAAGGAGCTGTGGACCGCCGGGCAGGAGGGGGAGCGTATTCGGGTCTTCACGGCGGCGGACGACTACGCGGAGGCCAGGTTCGTCGTATCGGAGATACGACGACTCGCGGACGCGGGGGCAAGCTTGCGAGACATCGCGGTCTTCTACCGGGTCAACGCGCAGAGCCGGACGCTGGAGGACGTTTTGGTGCGGGAGGGGGTGCCGTATCAGATCGTCGGCGGCGTCAGGTTCTACGAGCGGGCGGAGATCAAAGACGCCATGGCGTACCTCTCGGTGATCTCTAATAAGGATGATTCGGTTTCGTTAGAGCGGATCATCAACGTCCCCAAAAGGGGGCTCGGCGCAACCTCGGTCGCGCGATTGGGCGAGTACGCCTCCCG
>JALZFK010000357.1 GCA_030861585.1 Actinomycetota bacterium
GGGGAGGCGTACCTGGAGCCGCACCGGGCCTATGTGCGCGAGATCCTTACCCTCCGCGAAAACGTGGAGGTGCGCGGGATGGCCCACATCACCGGCGGGGGGCTACCCGGCAACCTACCGCGCGCCCTCGGGGGTTTGGGTGCGCGTCTGTATTTGGGATCGTGGGAGGAGCCAGCGGTCTTCGGACTGATTCGCTCTCTTGGCAGCATCGCGGAAGAGGAGATACGCCGGGTCTTCAACCTCGGGGTGGGTTTCTGCGCGGTGGTACCGGAGGTTGAGGCGAGGAAGGCCCTTGTGGCGCTGCGGGAGGCGGGGTGCGACGCGCGGCGAATAGGCGAGGTAACAGCGGGCGGAGGGGTGGAGTTTGCCTGAGCCTCTGCCGAAGGGGTCGCGGTTCGCGGTGCTCGCCTCGGGCTCGGGGACGAACCTGCAGGCGTTGTTGGATGCTTACCCGGGGCATCTCGTGATGGTGGCTGGGGATAAGGAGGGGGCGTTCGCGTTCGAGCGCGCGCGACGGGCAGCCGTCGCGGTCGAGTACGTCGATCCGCGGGACTTCGAGACTCGCAAGGAGTTCGATGGAGAACTGGCGGATAGGGTCGCTGCTTACGACGTGGGGCTCGTGGTGGGGGCGGGGTACATGCGGGTCTTGACGCCCGTTTTCCTGAAGCGGTTCCCTGCGGTCATCAACGTCCACCCGTCGCTGTTGCCGGAGTTCAGGGGGCTCCATGCGGTACGTAGGGCCCTGGAGGCAGGAGCCGAGAGGACCGGGGTGACGGTGCACTTTATGGCCGAGGAGGTGGACGCGGGGCCGGTGATCCTCCAGGAAGCGGTGCCGGTCCTGCCGGGGGACACCGAAGAGGAGTTACACGAACGCCTGCGCCCGGTCGAGCACCGGCTGCTCGTGGGGGCGGTGGCGGATTATTTCTGGGGGAGGGTTAGGCCATGAAGCGTCGGGCGCTTATTTCGGTCTCGGACAAAAAGGGGGTTGCGGCGTTCGCCCGGAAGCTGCACGAGATGGGGGTCGAGATCATCTCGACCGGCGGGACCGCGAAGGCCTTGGAAGAGGCGGGGGTACCGGTGGTGGCGGTCTCGGAGGTTACGGGGGCGCCAGAGATGCTTGGGGGTAGAGTGAAGACGCTCCACCCGAGCATCCACGGCGGTATCCTCGCGGACCTGGAAGATCCCGAGCAAGTGATCGAGCTCGTAAACCACGGGATAGGACCCATAGACCTCGTCTGCGTGAACCTCTACCCGTTCGAGGAAACCGTCGCCGGCGGGGCCTCGGAGAAAGAGGCCGTGGAGCAGATAGACATAGGCGGACCGGCGATGCTCCGGGCAGCGGCGAAGAACTTCAAGAGCGTTACGGTCGTGCCGTCCCCCGCGTTCTACGAAGAGGTCGCGGCGGAGTTCGAGCTCGGTGAGGTTCCGCTGGAGACGAGGAGGCGCCTGGCGCTTGAGGCCTTCCGTAGGACCGCCGAGTACGATGAGGCCATCGCCCGGTGGCTCGCCGAACGGGCCGACAAGGAGGCCCCCGAAGGGTCTGAAGTGATCCCCGAGGATACGTTCCCGGAAGCCTTGACGAAGCGATACGAGCGCGAGCTCGTGTTGCGCTATGGCGAGAACCCGCACCAGGCAGCGGCTTACTACGCCGAGGCCGCGTCTTCACACCTGCTCTCGGGAGTGGAACGGGTGCAGGGCCGTTCTCTGTCGTTCAACAATCTCTACGACGTAGACGCTGCCCGAACGATCCTCGCGGACCTCTCCGAGGCGGGCGATCCCGCGGCGGTAATCGTCAAACACGCCAACCCGTGCGGGGCGGCGGTCGAAGAGGATCTCGCCGAGGCGTATCGGAAGGCCTTCGCCTCCGACCCCGTCTCGGCCTTCGGTGGCATCGTGGCGCTGAACGCCCCGGTAGACGGAGAGCTTGCCCACGAGATCGCGCAGGTCTTTACGGAGGTACTTATCGCCCCGGGCTTCGACGCGGAAGCCCGCAACATCTTTTCGGCGAAGCCGAACATGATCCTGCTCGAAGCCGGTCCCCTCAAACGTCCCGGACGCTCCGCCAAGTATGTGACCGGTGGCCTCCTGCTCCAGCACACCGACTTTATCGAAGACGACTCAGAGTACGAGCTGGCGACGGCTACGCACCCCTCGCCCGAGGAGATGAGCGACCTGCTCCTCGCCTGGAAGGTGGCCAAGAGCGTTAAGAGCAACGCCATTGTGCTCGTCAAGGACGGGGCCACGGTCGGCATCGGAGCGGGCCAGATGAGCCGGGTGGAGGCGGCAGATCTCGCGGTCCGGAAGGCGGGGGAGAGGGCAGGGGGAGCCGCGGCGGCGAGCGACGCCTTTTTCCCGTTTGCCGACGGCCTCGAAGCCCTGGCGGAGGCTGGCGTAAAGGCCGTCATTCAGCCCGGCGGTTCGAAGCGTGATGAGGAAGTTATAGAGGCGGCGAACAGGCTTGGGGTGGCCATGATCGTGACCAAGCGGCGCCACTTCTTGCACTAATGAGCGGGGATTCGGTAAACGCGAGCGGCGGATCGGGGGAGAGGCCGCTCCTGGCGACGATCCTGGACTACGCCCAGACGGTCGTGTACTACGGGGTGACGTTGGTCCTGCTCGTGGCGATCGGGGTTCTGTTCGTCTCGGTGGGGACGACCCTTCTGGCGGTCTTCGAGGTAGATCCTTTAGAGACGACGCTCGCGGTTCTCGATCGGGTGCTCTTGATAACCATCTTCGTCGAGCTGTTGGTCACCATCGAGGTCCTCGTGCAGGAGCGCAAGATCGTGGCCGAGCCGTTCCTCCTTATCGGCCTGCTCGCCGTCATCCGACGCATACTGCTCGTCACCGCCGAGCTCGGGCAAACCGTAAGCGACCCGGAGAGGTTCCTGAACCTCGTCACCGAGCTCGGGGTATTGACGGCGCTCGTGATCTCGCTCGCCGCCGCCCTGTACATCGCCCGCCGCACCCAACGCCAGCAAGAAGAAGCTTAGGCGCCTCGTGCCCCCTCGCCTCTGGTAGAATCGGTGCAAATCGCGCCAGTAACTCAATAGTAGAGCAGGGGACTTTTAATCCTCGTGTGGTAACGTTTTTCTATTATTTTGCCTATCTCGCCCAGGGGTTGCAGGCGAAATAGACTGTCCTAAACTGACAGATAGCTTGGCAAGACTCCGCCGCGCTCCGCTTCGTTAGTTTGTTCGCTAACCTCTTAGCTTGTCTCTCACGTCCAACCCGGTGCAAACGCCCAATCTCTTTGAGCGATGCGGCTAACGCGCATCCTCCGGTGTCTCGTGCTATATAGCCCAGGTGGCCATACTTGCTGCTACTCGGGTGTTACTAAGTTGTTGCTTAGGCCTGTTGCGGGGTCCTAGGCAAAGGGAAGGGGCTAGGTATTGTCACTACGTAACGCGCCATAAAACCAGAACGCCGGCGGTATTCCTACCGAGACTAATCCAACCAGCCCGAGTACAAACCACGGCCAATACGTATATAACGTATGGAAGAGTACGGGCCCCTGGTCCTCACGGATTGTGTAGTACCAGTATGCAGCGAAGCAGAACACGCACACAGTGCCGATTACATAGCAGACCATAGTCAATATCGTTCTAAGGCCGCTGTTCATGTGAACTATGCGCTCGAAGGAGATGCCCAGGGCCTCCGCCGCTTCCTTCACGATTAATCTGTGCCGGCGCAGTCGCCGCCTCCTTGTCGGATGTATACCAATCGGTGTACGACCGACAGCGTAGGACCTCGTGCGGGGCGGGGGTAGGGCAAATTCTCCGAACCACTAGATGTAGGGCGGGGCGGGCTGCGCTATGGACCAGTTAGGTGCATGCTCTTCCCTCAAAACAGAAGAAGGCTGGGTTGGAAGGGCATAAACAACCCCGCCCTATTAACGACGGTCGGCATCCTAGCATAAAGAAGCAGGGCCGGGATGAGAGGGGGGAGTACACCACCGGCCCAGCCCTATTCTAACCTCACCTACAGGTTGAGCTGAGTGTGTATTCCCCTCTCCTTTATACCTAAATGAAGGGGTTAAGG
>JALZFK010000364.1 GCA_030861585.1 Actinomycetota bacterium
ACATAGTTTGGAACGAGAACGTCTGCCTAAGCTTCTCCGTTTTGAAGTATTTGGATACAGAGCGGTGGTAGTTGCTTACAGCCTTTGTCTTGAAGAGAAGGCGGAGGTTGCGGGGGCCAAAGAAGCCGCCCGCGCGGTCGAAGTCGCGCTCGACGAATTCGCTGCGCCCGAGGCGGTACTTGTAGCAGGCGCTCTCCATAAAGCGGTAGAAGCGAGGGGTGACGCCGGGCTCTATACGTTCGAGCTCGGGGATCAAGGCCGGCAGAGTGGAGGAGACCTTTATGGAATCGCCGTCTCCGAAGTAGATCTGGTAGTTGGGGTCGATCGGGATCAGGTCTATCTCTTCGTCCAGGCTTCTACCGGCGGCGGCGAAGAGGTCGCGGTACACGTCGGTCATGAGGAGGAGGGTGGGGCCGGTGTCGAAGGTGAAGCCGCCCTCGCGCAGACGCCCCAGGCGGCCGCCCGGCTGTTCGTTCTTCTCGAACACCTCCACCTCGAAGCCTTTGACGCACAACCGGATCGCCGCCGCCAGGCCCCCCATGCCGGCTCCCACCACCGCGACGCGTTTCTTGGCTGACAAGTTCGCCTCTCGACTCCTGTTTCGCTTGCGTTAGAAGGTATATTAAAGCTTGCAAAGAATGCTAGCAGGACGCGTCAGAGCGTCGAGTAATGAGGCTTACACAAAGATGACAAAAGCTGCGACGAAGGTGGCCGTGCTGACGAAGAGGGGGACGGCGCGAGCTCGAACGGGGCACCCCTGGATCTACCGCTCCGACGTCGCCGAGATCGAGGGTGTCCCGGGCGATGTCGTTCGAGTCGGGGACCGAGGCGGGCGCTTCTTGGGCTGGGCCTTCTACAATCCCCACAGCGAGATAACGCTCCGCATCGCCACCCGCGAGGACGAAGAGGTAAACAAGACCTTCTTCCGCTCCCGCATCGAAAAAGCCCAAGCGTACCGCGAATCCCTGGACATAGACGCTGACGCATACCGACTACTCCACGCCGAAGCCGACGGCGTCCCCGGCCTTGTCGTCGATCGTTACGCAGACTTTCTTGTCCTCCAGGTAGGATCGGCTGCGATCGAGCGCCGCCTGGATTGGATCGTCGCCACCCTCGAAGGTCTTTTCGCCCCCACAGGGATCCTCCTCCGCGGTGACTCGACGGCCCGCAGAAAGGAAGGGTTATCGCTGGGCGTGAGGATTCTTTCGGGTCAAGTCCCCGACTTTGTCGTCGTCCGGGAGGGCCCGATCCAGTATGGAGCGCAGCTGTGGACGGGCCAGAAGACCGGGGTTTTCCTCGACCAGCGAGAGAATCACCTCGCCGCTGCTTCTTACGCGAAGGGTCGTGTTCTCGACGCCTTTTCCTATGCTGGCGGATTTGCCCTGCATGCCGCGCGCGAGGCCAAAACGGTCGAGGCCGTGGACGGTAGCGGTGATGCCCTCGAGGCCGCCCGTGCCAACGCCGAGCTCAACGGGCTCACCAACATATCTTTCACCCAGGCCAACGCCTTCGACCTGCTACGCGAGCGCTCCGATAGGGGGGAGAGGTACGATACGGTAATCCTCGACCCGCCCGCCTTCGGCAAGACGAAGCGCCATTTAGATACGGCGACCGGCGCATACAAGGAGATAAACCTTAGGGCGATGAAGCTTCTTGAGAGCGGCAGCGTTCTCGTTACCTGCTCGTGTTCCTACCACTTTTCGCGCGAGCTCATGGAGGAGACCCTCCGCTCCGCAGCCGCCGATGCCGGGAGGACGCTACGGGTGAGCGAGTGGCGTGGCCAGGCCCGAGATCACCCCGAGATCCTCACCGTCCCCGAGACCCACTATCTCAAGTGTGCCGTACTCGAGTGTTTGTAGACGGAAGAGGTGCTTGTTGTGCCCCGAGAGCTTCCGCTCTTGCATCTTGGCTGGTCAGGAGGATTCTATGGAGCCCGTTGGCGATGGTTTGTAACAAGCTGTCGGCGTTGGTACACTAGCGGCGCAACCAATGCAGCCCCTGCTTCCCGGGCGGAGCCATCCGTTTTCGGGAAGCCGCTACAGACCGAAGGAGGCAAAAATAGACACGTACGAAGTCATGCTCATAGTCATCCCCGAGCTCGACGAGGAGCAGGTCGAAAACACGGTCGGACGTTTTCGGACCATCATCGAGCGGACGGGCGGCGAGGCCGGCGAGCTCAACA
>JALZFK010000387.1 GCA_030861585.1 Actinomycetota bacterium
CTTCCCGAAGATCCTCGGAGACAGGTCTTATACGGCGGTGGGTCGAGGTCCTCGCCTTCGTCGGGGTCTGGATTGCGACTGGCAAGCTCCTCGACATGAGTACAAACGCCTACCTGCTCTTCGGCATCCCGCTCACCGCCGGCTTCCAGCTGTTCGTGCGCAAGAGGCCTATCAAGGACCTGTGGGTCCGCGGCGGCCCAGGCCTCTCCCTGAGGACCGTAAGCCTCAAGCTGGCGTTCCTGCTGGCGATCGCCCCGTTTGTCTACTTGGCTGTGTATGTGGTGAAGGGGCAGGGAGTCGACTACGTACTCTACGCGCTAGCAGCATTCGTCGGGGCCGGGGCCGCCGCCTACGCACTCGGGCAGTTCAGGCGAGAGACTTGGCGCTATCTCGGACTGTGCTTGACTACCGCGGGTCTGCTCGGTGTCCTGCTCGTGATCGGTCCTCGCGTGATCGCTGCTCGGTACGATGCCTCTGCCGTTCACCCCATTGGCGGGAGCCTGGGGCCGGACGCCCTCGTCGGGCTCGAATCGCTGGTGCTTTACATACCTGCCCTGTTCGTGATGGAGGAGGTGGCTTTCCGGGGCGCTGTCGACTCGCATGTACGCCATCCGTGCGAGAGCCGTGGCGCCGGGTCGACCGTCTACGGCATCGCATCGGCGATTGTCGTGTCGGTGCTGTGGGGCCTGTGGCATTACCCGATCATACCCCACGCGTCTGTCATTCAGGTTGTCGCCCAGTTGCTCCTCTTACAGGTCGCGGTGGGACCCTTCCTCTCCCTCTTCTGGCGCAGGTCAGGGAACCTCATGGTGCCCGGGTTCGTGCACGCTACGATCGACTCGGTACGGAACAGCCTCGGGGCCGTCCCGTAGGCAGGAGGTGTCGAGAGCTAACTCTCTTGGAAGCGATGGCCGAAGCACTACGAGCTGTCACCCCCAAAGACGCCCAAGGATGGTTTGCTCACTGCGGGTACGACACTGAGGCTCAATATTTATGAAGGCCGCTGTATGGAATAGCTTTCATCTTCCTATGGTGCCTACTGCTACAACATCACTGCAAGCTGCTGTGAGACCTGCGGGAGGCGAGTCGGCTCCCTCTTTAAGGTCCACCTATTGGTAGCCTTCACGCGAAGAGCGTGGGGTAGAGGTTGTCGAAGAAAAGACGCTTAACGAGGGCTTGACGGCTCCTTACGCCAACTTTTTCGAAGACGTTGGAGAGGTGCTTCTGGACAGTGTACTCGGAGATGGAGAGCGTCGCGGCGATATGCTTGGTGGAGCCCCTCAGGGCACGGGTCTAGCCGTTCTTCTCCCGTAGTGCTTCATAGATTAGCCGGAGCAGTGCCCCGGTCACAAGCCCCACGGCCGTGAGCGTCACTACTCGTCGCAACGGTATATACATATTTTCAGTACCCTCCTGGTCTACGATACATTCTTTACTCCCCAATATATCCCTTGTTACGTCCTGCTTCCCCTAGTTTTAGTTCATTCGAGGTTCCTCATGTAAGGCAGTGCCAAAAGTGCCAGAAGGGTGTCTAGGGGGCTTTTGGCGCTTTTGGCACCCCGTCGGTTAGCGTATTTGAGGAAAACTACGCGCCACCTCAGCCCCACACTACGCTAGGGGAACGTTTTTCATCGCTTCCACTTTGCACCGAGGAGGCTACTCTTATCAATAATTTATTGATATATTTTTCGGCTTCGTCTATAATTTCTGTATGATACCGGTCATGGTGAAAGAGGCCGATCTAAACCGGATAGACGTGCCGGAGGACTACGAGATCCTAGACGCAACGGCTCTGGGCAGGCGTTTGGGGTTCAGGCGGGACACGGTGCTGGCTTACCTCTCTAGGAGGAACTTCAGGCGTATACCTCGCCCCAACCGTCAGCTTGCTATGGGGCCGATCTGGTACGAGAAGAGCGTTAGGGAATGGGAAGCGAAGGAAGATTAGATGCATGGCAAGTAGGCGCGGCAACGGTGTAAGACTTATAGCCCTTCGCAACGACGCCGTCTCCAAAAGGGATGGACAAGGTGCTTGTGTCAATCGAAGCCTGGTCGTAGGCAGCTGGCGCTTGGAGAGAGATAGAAGTGGATCGAAAGGTAGCCATGACCGGGGGGAAGCCAAGGGCTACGAAAGGCGCCCAGTTGTGCTTCAATCATCATCCCGACTACTTACAGGAGCACCGCAAAGCTCGCGAGGTTTCACTTCGCCTTCTCCTGCTCCCAACCACTTACGAAGAGAAAGAAGCAACATAACCATTAGGCTGTGGAACGGAAGTTGGGGCTGAACGCACGACTCAAGCGACTCGAAGGCGCTCACAAAGGACCTCGCAACGAACTGGAGAGGGACGCCCGGGGTATAAACTCTCCCGAAAGCATCCGAAAGGCCGCACAGCACGCCAACGCCTGTGCTCGGGATGAGGGGCCCATCTTCGAGATAACCGAAGGGGGTGAAGTGCTGTGCGCCGTAGACGCAAAGCCGGTCACGACCTGGATACAGACCGGGGCCGAGCGCTTTTACTGGATGCAGATGGAGTGGGTAGCTACACAACCTCCTCTCGGGCGTCGAGCCTGAACTCACCCTGGACGAAAAGGGGGCCTTCCGGACCCAGGACGGGCGCTTCGCCCTCAGCCGCGATCGGCAAGACCTCTCCGCCCTCATGGGGCCTCGCACCCAAAAGCAGATAGAGGCAACGCCTCTGGGGAGATAGCCAGAATTCCTGGAGGCCGACGAGCGGGCCGCCGGTATCCTCAAGCGGCTTTTGGGCATGGCGGATAACGCCGACGTGCCCGACGAGTACAGGATGCCGAACCACCACTGGCACGAGCTGGGCGAGATAAACGACCGGCTGGGGAACCAGGATCTGGGGTCTGTCTTTGAGGACGCCGAAGAAAGGGAGGCCACCAGGCGCCTCACCTAGACGCTTACGTACGAGCAGGCTGCTAGAGCCATGCTCTCGGAACTGACGTCTCGGCGCGATCGGTTCGTCGCCGGGACCGAAGTGGTCCTACGGAAAGGGGAGGGGGTGCGTAGTTGATGGCTCAATGTGGCGCTATTACGCGGACCGGCGAGCGTTGTAAGGGTGTGGTTGTGCGTGCTTCCCAGTGGTGTGCGGCCCACCATCCCGACTATCAGGACCGGCGAAGCGCGGGGGCATCCAAGGGCGGACGGTCTAAGGTGTCTACGAAAGCAACCAAGCAACTACACGCGCTGCTAGAGGACCTCACAGAAAAGGTTATAGAAGGCGAACTCGATACGTCCCGAGGAGCGGTGGCCTCGCAGCTCGTCACCCTTGTTGTGTAGCAAAGAATCAACACAGTAATCATGACAGATCCCCGTGCCCGACCTCTTTGTGAAGAGCGGACCTTTATGCGGAAACCCCCGAGCTACGGGTATACTCTCCCAGCCGGCATAGACGCAGAAAACGTTGGAGACGAAGTTGTTGATTGTCGAACAACTTGCGGTCTTTCAGGCCTGGACACTTCGACAAAGAGGAGCGCCGAGAGTTTGAAGTTTAGAGGAGAACTGGACCCGCTCAGCCCGTACGTACCGCCCCGCATGTCCCTGGAGGCGGCGGCGGAGCACGTCGGTCCGGACGGAAGCCCAAACGGGGGGTACGTCAAGTTGACCTCAAACGAGCTCTCCTTTGGCCCGCTCCCAGAGGCCGAAATGGCCATGCGCGAGGCCCTCCCCCGCCTGAACCGCTACCCCGACCGTCATGCCGGTTCTTTGCGCGAAGCGGTCGCCACGGCCAACCCCGGTATGGGCTCCGAGAACGTCCTCGTCGGCAACGGTTCGAGCGAGGTCCTTTTGAACCTGTTGCAGCTCGTGGAGCATCCCGGGGAGGTCCTTTTCCCGTGGCCGTCCTTCGGACTCTACGCGGCGATCTCGACCATCCTCGGCCTTGAGGCCAGGAAGATACCGCTGACGGAGCGGCACGAGATCAAGCCCGAGGCCCTCCTCTCCGCCGTGGGTTCCGCGACGAGGGCCGTGATCCTCTGCAACCCCAACAACCCCACGGGCACGTACCTGACGCTCGACGAGGTGCGTCCCTTCGCCGAGGCACTCCCCGAGAACGTGCTCCTGATCCTGGACGAGGCCTACCACGAGTTCGTCTCCGATGCCGCTTACGGAGGGTCTCACACGCTTACGCTGGATCACCCAAACGTGGTCGCGGTGCGCACGTTCTCGAAGGCCCACGGTCTCGCGGGTTTGAGGGTCGGCTACGGCCTGGCTCCCGAGAGGGTGGCAAACTATGCTGAAAGGGTCCGCTTCCCCTTCTCTGTGAACCTCGCGGCCCAGGCCGCCGCCGCCGCCTCGATGCAGGCCCGCGACAAGATAAGGGGCCGGGCCGAGTTCATCGTCTGCGAGCGGGACCGCATACAGCAAGCTTTCGCCGCGGCAAATCTCCGCTACATCCCCTCGCAGGGCAACTTCGTGATGGTACGGACCGGACCGGAGATCTTCGAGAGGGCCGGGGTGCTCGTGCGAGAAGGCGAGGCCGTGGGCTACCCGGGCTGGAGCCGGGTCACTGTCGGGAACTCCGAGGAGAACGATCGGGTGATAGGAGCGCTCTCATAAGCCGTACGCTCGGCATAGTAGGGGTCGGTCTTATCGGGGGCTCGGTCGGGCTTGTCGCTCGCTCGGAGGGCTGGGAGGTAGTCGGTGTGGACGAGCCTACAGTTCTCGAAAAAGCCACCGAACTCGGGGCCATCGAGCGCGCCTCGACCTTGAAGGAGGCGCGTGGGGCGGACCTCGTGGTGCTTGCGGCGCCCATCTCTCGTATCACGACCTTGCTCGGAGACCTGGCCCCCACAGACGCCTTCGTTACCGACGTAGCGAGCACGAAGACCAAGACCGTGCGCGATGCCGAGGCGCGAGGCCTGCGCTTCGTCGGGGGGCACCCGATGGCCGGGAGCCAGCTCTCGGGCGTCGCTAACGCGACAAAGGAGCTCTTCCGCGGCGCGCGGTACTTCCTGACCCCCACAGGTAAGACGGATCCCGAGGCCTACCGCGAGGTCGCCCAGTTCGTGCGCTCTTTAGGCGCCGTGCCAACGGCGGTGGATCCTGAGAAACACGACCTTCTTATGGCCACCCTCTCTCACCTACCACACCTGATGGCTGTGGCGCTCCTCAAGGTCGCCTCAGACATCTCGCCCGAGGCGCTCTCCTTCGCCGGCCCGTCTTTCAGAGACCTTACGCGCGTCGGTGCGTCGAACCCTACCCTTTGGTCGGACATTCTGGCCGAGAACGCGCCTGCCCTTGGCAAGGCTTTAGGGGCATTCGCGGCGGCGATGGCGCAGCTTGGGAGCGAGATCTCCAACCGCAAAAGCATCGAGAACCGCTTCCAGGCGGCCCGCGAGGCCTACGATGCTTTGGGCGGCATCCTCGTCGAGAAGAGCGGCAAGAACGTCGAGATAGCTGTCCCCGTCGAGAACCGTCCCGGCGTCTTCGCACAAGTCACGACCCTCATGGGTTCCAACGACATCAACATCCACGACCTTTACGTAAGGCACTCCGATACCGAGCACGC
>JALZFK010000390.1 GCA_030861585.1 Actinomycetota bacterium
TATCACCCGCACGGCGACGCGGCAGTCTACGACACCTTGGTGCGTCTTGCGCAGGACTTTTCACTCCGCTACCCGCTCGTGGACGGACAGGGCAACTTCGGGAGCGTGGATGGAGATCCTGCGGCCGCTATGCGCTACACCGAAGCGCGACTTGCCCGGATAGCGACGGAGATGTTGCGCGACATAAGCTCAGATACGGTCGACTTCGCGCCAAACTTCGACGAGAGTCAGCGGGAACCAGTGGTGCTGCCGGCGCGTTTTCCGCACCTGCTGGTTAGCGGGGCAGACGGTATAGCGGTCGGGATGGCGACGAAGATCCCGCCGCACAACCTGAGCGAGGTCGTGGACGCCACGGTGGCGCTCATCGAGAACCCGGAGCTCGATGATGCTGAGTTCCTCAACTACATACAGGGTCCCGACTTCCCGACGGGGGGCGTGATCATAGGCCGAAGCGGAATCCGGGACGCGATTCTTACGGGTCGCGGTTCGGTGCGTGTGCAGGCCAAAGCGCATACCGAGCAGATAAAGGGTAACCGGACCCAGATCGTAGTTAGCGAGATCCCCTACCAGGTCAACAAGAGCTACTTGCTCCAAAAGATCGCCGAGCTCGTTAAGGAGCGTAAGATCACTGACATCTCGGACCTACGAGACGAGTCGGACCGCAACGGGATGCGGATCGTTATCGAGCTTAAGCGCGAGGCGGTGCCCAAGGTCGTGCTGAACAACCTCTATAAGCACACCCAGATGCAGCAGAGCTTTGGGGTGAACCTCGTCGCTCTAGTCGATGGAGTGCCGAAGACACTCTCCTACAAGGAGGTCCTCAAACACTACATCACCCACCAGTTCGAAGTAATCACGCGTCGGACACGCTACGAGCTGGAGCGGGCGAGGACTCGGGCGCACATCCTGGAGGGGCTCTTGATCGCGCTCTCCAACCTCGACGAGGTCGTAGCGACGATCCGCAAGAGCCGCTCGGTGGAGACGGCGCGCAACAACCTCATCAAGAGGTTCAAGCTCTCCGAGCGGCAGGCGCAGGCGATATTGGACCTGCGGCTCCAGCGTTTGACCGCTCTCGAGCGTAAGAAAGTCGAGCAGGAGCACAGGGATCTGGTCGAGAAGATCCGGTACCTTGAAGGCGTGCTCGCCGACGAGGCGAAGGTGTACGAGATCGTCAAGGAAGAGCTCTTAGAGGTCAAGGCGGCCTATGGCGACGAGCGGCGAACCCAGATCGCGGTCGATGAGGAGGCGGACTTCGAGGTTGAGGATCTGATCGCTGAGGAGGAGATGGTTATCTCCATCTCTCATGAGGGCTACCTCAAGAGCGTTCCCGTCAACACGTTCCGCAAGCAAGGCCGCGGCGGGGTGGGCGTGGCTGGGATGGAGCTTAAAGAGGGTGACTACATCGACCATCTCTTTATCACCACGACGCATCATTACATGCTCTTCTTTACCAACAAGGGCAAGGTGTACCGCCTCAAGGTACACCAGCTCCCGAGGATGGGCCGGGCCGCTAGGGGCCGCCACGTGGCTAACCTCTTGCCGCTCGCGCAGGATGAGAAGATAGCGGCCGTTATCGCGACGAAGGACTTCAAAGAGGCCGAATACCTCATCTTCGCGACGCGCAAGGGGGTAGTGAAGAAGACCCCGTTCCTCGATTACAACACCCCGCTGAAGAGCGAAGGGATCATCGCGATTAACCTCGCAGACGGCGATGAGCTGATCGGAGTGCGTCAGGCGTCTGAGGGGGAGGACGTTGTCTTGGTGACCCGAAACGGGATGGGGATCCGCTTTCCCCAGAGCGACGCCCGGCCGATGGGCCGGGCTACCGCCGGGGTCAAGGGGATCACGCTCAAAGACGGGGACATCGTGCTCTCGATGGATGTCGTCCACGATGCGGCGGATCTGTTCCTCATTACGGAGAAGGGATTCGGTAAGCGCACCACCCTCTCACAGTTCCGCTCCCAGGGTCGCGGTGGACAGGGGGTCATTGCGATGAAGACCGATGGCGACCGGGGGCGTCTGGCGGGCGTCAAGGTGGTGAGACCGGACCTACATGAGCTCGTGATCGTCTCGAGCCTCGGGACCACGATCCGGATAGACGCTGAGTCCGTTTCTCGTCAGGGCCGGAGCGCCCAGGGGGTCAGGGTAATGAACCTCAGGGCAGGTGACTCGGTAAGCGCCATCGCCAAGGTCATCTCCAGCAGGGGCGCGGTCGAGGACTCGGGGGGTGACGAGCTCTCGCTCGACGAAATCGTCAAAGATCCCGACGCGCCAACCAGCCTCACCCCGAACGGCGAGGTGGTCCGTGGATAACGAGAAGATCTGCGAGGGCGTGGTCGAGTGCACAGCCCTCGTCCTAGCCGAGGGCTGCAGCGAACTCGACGACCGGCTGACCCTCTTCGGGATACTCGACGAGCTCAGGCCCGGCGAAGAAGAACGTGAGGGATTCTCCTTCATGGTCTACGCTAAGTTCGAGGGATGCGAGCACGCCAGGCAGGGGGAGCGGCAGGCCCGAATTCTCGTCACCGACGAGGAGGGCGAGGTGCTCGACGAGTCGGCCGAGTACTCCGTCTGGCTGAGTGGCGAAGAAGGCCCGGCGACCATAGTGGTAGCCTTCGAACTGGAGGTCCCCGACGAAGCCGAAGAAAGGCTCTTGTGGGTGGAGGCGGAGCTCGATGAGGAAACCCTCGCCCAAACAGCCATACCCCTACGCCAGAGGTACAACGTGTAAACAAGAGAGGAGGCCCAGAGAATCGGGCCTCTCTTCTACTTAAGGAATTAAGTTTATGCCCGAAGACTTAACGATTTTTATCGACTGGGAGAATATTTACATCTCGACAGTCACCGAGTACGGCGCGAAGCCGAACGTTTCGGCCATTTTGGAGAAAGCCCGCGAGTATGGGCGCGTCGTCTCCGCGACCGCGTACGCGGACTGGACCGACGGCGATTTCCGCGACGCACCGCCGACCCTCTACTCGAACGGCATCTCCCCGCGCTACATCTCCGCGCGGTACTTCCCAGGTGGCCGCTCCCAAAAGCGCCGAACGAACTCTATAGACGTGATGTTGGCAGTCGAGTGCTCGGACTTTTTGCACTATCACCCCCAGGTGGATACGTACGTCTTGGTGACCGGCGATGGTGACTTCATCCCGCTCGTGAGCCTCTTGAGGAGCCGGGGAAAGAAGGTCGTGGTGATCGGGGTTTCAGAAGCGACCTCATACCACCTGATCGAGTCGGCCGATGAGTTCATCTCCTACGCATCGCTCCTGGAGGAGGAACGGGCGGCTCGGACCCGGGAGAAGGAGCCGAAGAGAAAGACGGCCGACCCGTACAAGGAACTGGTACGGGCAGTCGAGACGCTAAAAAAGGGTGGCAAGATGCGCGTGCTCGGGCAGGTCAAGCAGCAGATGATCGTGCAGCTCGGATCGTTCGACGAGCGCAACGAAGGCTTTAAGAAGTTTAAGGACTTCGTGGTCGAGGCAGAGCGTCGGGGGCTCGTGAACACGGTCGATCAGGATCTGGAGCTTCAGGTCTACCTGCCGGACGAGGAGATCCCCGAAAGTCCTGAGCCGGACCTGGCCGCTGAGGAGCCGAAAGAGGCCGCGGCCGGTGCCCGGCCTAACGGCAGGGCTGACGGGAGGTCCCGTCCTGCGAGGGCCGTGGCGGAGGGAGCCGAAATAGCGGAGGCGTCTGCGACATCCGAGTTCGACCTGGTCGAAGACCTGACGCCCTACGAGCTCAAGACCATATGTAAGAGCGTTGCTGATCTACGGGAGCCGGCGTCTTTCGTGGAAATTTTCGGGAGCATCCGCGAACTGGACGAACGGGGGGAGCTCGAGCTTTCGCAGGAGGAGATTCGGGAGGTTCTGGAGGCCATGTTGGAGGCCGACTACCTCACACCTACCCGCATAAAGCCTTACGAGGAGGCTAAGGCCGACATAACCTTTTACGCGCTCAACCGGAACCGCGAAGAGGTCAAGGCCGCCCTTGAGACCGCTTAGTCGGCGAGCTTGTAAACAGTGAGCGCCGCGAAGAAGAGCGCCGCTGCGATCTGGAGTAGTGAGAGCGCCACGGTCTGGGCCGCTTGTAGGGTGGAAGCGCTGCGCAAGAGGAGCTGCACGGCGACGATACCGCCGAAGCCCGCGACGAAGACCAAGACGGCCTTGACTTTGTAGCCCTCTCCACGTTCCTTCAAAAGCGCCACGCCTATAAGGGCCGGCACGTAGAAAGCTAGGATCAGGGGTACCAGGCGCAAGATTTCGACCCCGAAGCTGATAAAGGTGTGCATACACGGAGTTTACTACGAGCTCCGCTTCGGGCTGGAAATTCGTCCACCGGGCATGTACGCTGATTCACTAGTACAATGGGCTAGCGTATCGGAAGGTGGTGAGAAACAGCATGGGGATTAACCAGAGGGTCTCTCTCAGGAAGTTCAAAGATGACATCAAGCGCTGGGTAGACGAGGGCCGTAGCGATGAGTGGATTGCGAGCGCCCTCGGGACGAGCTCATCCAGCGTGCAGTCCTTCCGATCCCGCAACAGCATTTACCGCAAGGACCTAGGAGCTGAGCTCGCCGACCCCACCGACTATGAGGCCTACGAGGGGGTCCTCGAGTCCGGTGGAGGCCCGGGAGGATGCCCCGGGGCTTGGTTCGACCCGGCGATCGAGGACGACCCACGCTGGCACGGCCACTGGAGCCGTATCGGCAGAGTCGAGATACGTCTGAGCCCCACGAAAATTGTGCTCGTCGGCCGCGGTTCAGCGGGCAGGCGGCCCAGGACTCAGCCTGAGGTATAATGTGCTTTAGGGTTCGGGCCGTCCGACCCGTCGCTGCGTCCTAGCGTTTCGCGCCGGGGCGTAGAGAAAAGTCCGGACTCGCGAGGGTTGGGGAACGTGTCCCCAGTCCGGAAAGGCCGCTCGGGCCAACAACCCGAGGGGTGGGGAGGCGTAAGCCCTCCGCCACGTCAAGTGCAACAGAGAGTAGACCAGCCGATGGTTCGAGCTTATGTCTCGGGCACAGGTGATGGGTGAAAGGGTGGGGTAAGAGCCCACCGGCGGTATCCCGCGAGGGGCCGGCCAGGTAAACCACCGGTGCGAGCAAGCCAAATTGTCTCGGGGCCCCGAAGGGTTTCTCTCAAAGGCCCCGGGCTGGTAGGCGCGGCTCCTCCGAGAGGAGCCCGGGAGGGACCAGCCTTCCCGGAGATGGATGACGGGATAGAGCAGAATCCGGCTTACGGGACGGCCCGAACCTTTTATTTGCAGGAGAAACGTTGGCGTACGCTCCCCTTTGCTAGGGTTTTGACCCCGCATTTTACCCCTACCGGCGCTCGTTCGGGTACTCCACAGGGGAAAGGTAGCAGGAGTCTAGTGAGGCAATTCAAATGGCTGAAATTCGGATCCAGAACAAAAGAGGCCGTAAGGACACGCAACGGTTGATTCTGGATATGGCGAAGTACGGTGACCATAGCATCGAGCGCCGTGAAGGGGTTCCCTTAAGAACCGACGAGGATGCGAGACGCTACGTCGAGGAGTACGATGTAAGCTTCGCAGAGTTTGTTGAGGAGCACCGGAACAAGGACGAGAATATATCTATCTTCGAGAATCTTTTAGGTCGTACGTGGCATGTCGACTCTACCGGAGGCTCGGTCTCGTACGTTGACGAGACCGGCGAAGAAACGGTGCTGGCCTCCGGTGGCGAGGTGGGTCAGTTCACCGTGCCAGGTTATCTGGCCCTCTTCGAGCAGGCGGTCGAGGACTTCGACCGCTGCGTGAGGAGTATGAGGTACGGCGATTTTCTTTCTTGTGTGTCTAATGGAGTCGCTGGGATCGAAGCCTATATTGAGCAGAAAGCCAGCATCTACAATAAGCGCAACCCGGGCAATCAGCTAATCGACAACAAGCAAAATAAGGTGTCCCGGGGTGATCCGCTTGGAGCCGTACGACCGGCTAAACGCTTTGCTATCTCGTATAAACGGTGAGGACCATTGGTTAGCGTTTACCCTCGAGAAGCTGCCTGACGATGCTCCGCCCTATGATCTTGAGTTACGTCAGCTATTAACAGCTCTGCGCAGCGACGAGGTACCCTCCTAAGAGACGCGGAGTCCCGGTCCGAGGGGATAATAGTGCATGAGCGGTGTTATGAGAACACATAGAGCAAGAAGGAGCTCTGAGGTGGGACGGAGGCGGGAGTGTAGGAAGGCTCCCGCCTCCAGGAGCCCAGTGGAAAAACGACGGAAAAAACCAACTGACCTCCCCCCGCAGAGCATATTACCAAAAGAGCTACCACCGTAACACCCTGTGGCGAGGAGGCCCACTACTATATGGGGTGGTTTATCCATCGCCGCCAATTACAGGGGTGTGTACGGCAGTGACACTGCTGGGCCCCTGCACAAGGCCATGCGTCTTCTCGTATCTTTATCCAACACCGCTAGATGTTGTCTGTTGGGCTCATCAGCGGCATGAGGTTAGAAGCCTCCTTAAGGGTCGGATGGCCGGATTTTATTCACCTGCCTGGATATGAGTTGCCGAGAATTACCCTTCTCGGCAGCTCGTGAATAGAGGTAGCCCCAAGCTCTTTTAGAGCGCTCCTTGACAGCCTTGTAACTTTCAGACATTAATTAAGTAGAGGCAAAGCATAAGGGGGTTGCTAGAGGGAAGGACGTAGATCGCTCAAAGGGAAGCGCACAACAAACGCAAACCTTGCCGCTAGAGTTAGATACGCTTCTTTATGAATAGATAGGTTTTATTAGGTAGAGGCTAGGAACTTCGTCCTGGACTACAAAGAGGTGGGCGCCTAAGGGGACGAACGGAGCCAGTGGCGCAACCGGCTACTCACACAGCAGGCTCTAGGCGTGTAGGCTACAAGGAGAAGGCCGGTTATGGGGCGCACAACCTCCACCTCAACATCGACAAAGCTAGTTATAGCTGATGATCATCCCCTTTTTCGAGAGGCTTTAAGGCGCATGCTCAGTGACCAGCCCGACTTAGAGGTCGTCGCTGAGGCAGCAGATGGACACGAGGCACTAGAGCTTTGCCGCCAGTATGAACCCGAGGTAGTACTAATGGACCTACGCATGCCAACGATGGATGGCTTCGAGGCAACCCAAGCCATCAAACGGGAGCTACCCTCAACTATCGTGCTGGTACTCACCGCCTTCGAGGACCATAACTACCTGTTACCGCGACTACGCTGCGCCACTCGAGGAACCACGCCTCGACATCAAAGCAGTACTGGATGTAGTTGGAAGACGCCAGGATGGAAGACGCCAGGAATATCGTGTAACACCGGACTTTCGGAAAGTCGTCTTAAGTAGAACTAACCTCAGTGGAGCCAACCTCTGGGGAGTCGACCTTAGGGAAGCCGACCTCAGGGGAGCCAGCCTCAAGGGAGCCAACCTCAAGGAAGCTAACCTCATCGGAGGCAACCTCAGGCAAGCCGACTTCAGGCAAGCCAACCTCAGGGGAGCCTACCTCAGGCAAGCCAGCCTCAAGGGAGCCAACCTCAGGGGAGCCGACCTCATGAGAGCCGACCTCAATGGAGCCGAGCTCATGTACACCGACCTCAGGCACGCCGACCTCAGGGAAGCCAACCTCAATGGAGCCAACCTCAGTGGAGCCATCCTCAGGGAAGCCAACCTCAGGGAAGCCG
>JALZFK010000414.1 GCA_030861585.1 Actinomycetota bacterium
GTGTCGGTTATGCGCACCGATTGCTTCGCCTCTGTCTTCGCCTCCGTCATGCCACTACCTCCTCTATCCCCAACAGGTGCCGGGCGAACCCCTCGCCCACTCGCCTGGCCGCGGCGGTCATGATGTCTAGGTTGCCCGAGTACTTGGGCAGGAAATGCCCGGCGCCTTCGACCTCCAAGAACATCATTATGACCGGTTTTTTGCCCCAGGGCGTATCCCGCTCGTCGAAGGTGGGGCCGTTCTTTAGCTGGTAGCCGGGAACGGCCTTCTGCACCTCCGAGACGACTTCTTCTACCGAGTCGGCGATCTCGTCCTCGTCTACCTCGTCCTCCTCCGGGATGACGTAGACGGTGTTGCGCATGATGAGCGGCGGATCGGCCGGGTTGAGGATGATGATCGCCTTCCCCTCCTGTGCCCCCCCGATCTCCTCCAGCCCCCGGGCGGTGGTGAAGGTGAACTCGTCGATGTTCTGCCTGGTTCCGGGACCCGCCGAGGTGCTCGCGACCGTACTGACCATCTCGGCGTAGCGTACGGGGGTAACCCGCGAGACCGCGTAGGCCATCGGCACGGTGGCCTGGGCCCCGCAGGTCATGAGGTTGACGTTGTCCTTGTCTAAGTGCTCGGTAAGGTTGGCCGTGGGGACCAGGTAAGGGCCTTGGGCCGCGGGGGTGAGGTCCACGGCGATCTTACCCGCTTCCTTGTACTTCGGCGCGTTCTCCACGTGGGCCTTGGCGCTGGTGGCCTCGAAGACGATCTTTATCTCCGGATCGTCCAGTACCGGCTGGATCCCCTCGGCGGTGGCCTCGATCCCCTCGTCGCGGGCCCTTTTGAGGCCCTCGGACTCCGGCTCTATGCCGGCCACCATCTCAAGCTCCATGTGCCCGGGTTCTTCTAAGAACTTGTACATCAGGTCGGTGCCGATGTTACCCGAACCGACGATAGCTACTTTCACCTTGTTGTCTTCACTCACTTGTCTTGTACCTCCTCCACTTCGTAGCCGGGGCGTTCTACTTTCGCCTTGTCTTGGCTCGCTTGTTCCGCGCCTCCTTTGCTCCTTAGCTGGGATATTCTTTCAACGTCGCGCTAGCGTTCTCGGAGATGCGTCGGGCTGTACCGAGGATGGCTGCGGTGTACTCGTCCTTTTTCGGGTGAAAGCGGTAACACGGCACCGAGAAACTGACGGCCGCGATCCCCGCACCCCCGGAATCTTGGATCGGAGCGGCCACGCAACACAGCCCGACCAAGGTCTCCTCGAGATCGTAGGCGCATCCTTCCTCTCGCACCCGCTCGAGCTCCTCGGCCAAAGCGTCCAGGTTGGTGATGGTGTTGGGCGTTAGCTCCGGCATCCCCTGATCCTCTAGACGCTCGGCGACGTACTCCCACTCGCTATGCGCCAGCAAGACCTTGCCGACACCGCTGCTGTGCGCCGGTAGCCGGGCGCCGGCTCGAGTGATCCGGATCTTCACCGCCGGGGTCGGCTGCAGCTTCTCAATGTACACCGCCTGCACGCCGTCCAACACCGCGAGATGCATTGTTTCCTTCCAACACCTCACCAACTCTTCCATTGCCTTACGGGCTTCGCTACGGAATTCGGTGGTATCCAGGAGAGTCTGGCTCAGCTCGAACAATCGCCAGCCCAGCCGGTACCGCCCTCTGGCCCTACGGCTCAGCAGCCTTTGGTCTGTCATGCTGGACATCAACTCGCTGGTACTCGACTTCGGCAGCCCCAATGCTCGCGCCACTTCGCTGACACCCCACTCCGGGTATTCAAGCGAGAACAGATCCAGAACCCGCATCACTTTTCTAGTGGTCAGTGACATCCGGTCAACCCACCTCGTAGACTAACCCAGCCTCAATATAGGCTCTCGCGAAGCCCGAGACAACCGATTTGATCGATAATACCGAACCATGGCCGTTACCGGAGATGGTGGCGTTCGCCGGATCTTTTCGGCAGCCGCTTCTGCGATGAGATGAGAGGACAGAATCCGGGGCTGGGCCCAAGGGAAGTTGAGGGAGGTGTGATTGTGGAGATCGCCACCACAGTAGCCCAATCGTACGAGACTGGTGCGTGGGCTGGGCACGAC
>JALZFK010000001.1 GCA_030861585.1 Actinomycetota bacterium
GGTGGCATCGTCTACGCGATTCTGTCGGGGAACTGGGGAATCGGGGCCATCGCCTTCGGACTTGGTGCTGTGGTGCTAGGGCTGGACCGGCTTCGCGCCCAGCAGAGCCGGTCCGAGCGCTCCATCGCGTGGGTGCTCGTGCTGTGCGGGGCGTTAACAGTGATGTTCATAGCAATCAGGATGGCGCTCGGCGTAACATAGGGTTGTTATCTGCATGGTACGCAGTGAACTTCCGAGAATGCCTTAGCTCGGCAGCCCGATTTCCGAGAAGACTAACCTTGTCAGAAGTTCGGTGAATAGAGGTTCGGCCCCTAGCGCTAAGTGCCTTAAATTTCTTCATCGATCGGGGTTATCTTTTTACTGCTCTTTTGATTCCAATAGCCACGAATCCCAAAAAAGCACCCCAAATTACATTGATAACTATGCCGCCTATGAGACCTGCGGTAAGAAGTGAAGGAATAGACGCTGTTTCTTCGGGGCTCCATGTAAAAAATGTCTGCAAGAAAACAGCCATAGCAACACTGATAACCGCATAAGTAGCACCAGCCATTGCAAGAACTTTGACTGGTTCTCTTACTTTTGCTATCACGGCCACGCCAATCCAGATAAGTGCGATCAAAGCAGTCGCGATTATTGGGCCTTGTGGTCTGAAATTATCAAAAAATCCAGCGGTGCTCAAAATTGGTCGGGTTAACTGAACAAGAGCTAGGATGAATATCAACTTCCAAGGTAATCGTCGTAGTTGTGCTTTCATGGGCTTGAAAAGATGCCTTTCTTTGACGATACAGTTTATCCCTCTATGGTGACTTAATTGCTGACCTGTATGCTGTACTAGAAGCTATCTCATAAATATGAGGTGGGGGAGTATAGTGACTCTGTCGCGTTCCTTTAGCAGGAGTGGAGCATGAACCTCACCGACCCATATAGTCGACGGGGCCGTACTGCCCGTGAGGAGGTAAGAAACGGACGAGTGCGCTTGGTGGCGGAGGGGGACAATCTACCAGGTCTACCTGCGAAGCTTCATGGATTCTGACGGGGATGGCGTTGGGGATCTGCCCGGCATAACCGAGAAGCTCGACTATGTGCGGTGGCTAGGGGCGGACGCCGTTTGGATCTCTCCGTTCTACCCTTCCCCGCAGGAAGACTTCGGCTACGACGTTTCGGACTACGCCGGCGTCGACCTCCTCTTCGGGACGCTCGCGGACTTCGACGAGCTGCTCGCCGAGGCTCACTACCTTGGCTTGAAGGTGATCCTCGACTTCGTCCCAAACCATACCTCCCGGGAGCACCCTTGGTTCCTCGAGTCCCGAAGCTCGCGCGAGGACCCCAAGCGAGACTGGTACATCTGGCGGGACGGCAGACCGGGTAGTACCGCCAAGGGAGCGCCCCCTAACAACTGGCGCGGCGCCGCGGACACCCGTAGGGAAGGATCGGCGTGGACCTTCGACGAGCGGACCGACCAGTACTACCTCGCCACCTTCTCTCCCGCCCAGCCCGACCTCAACTGGCGCAATGCTGAGGTGCGAGCAGTGATGCTTGAGGCCCTGCGCTTCTGGCTCGAGAGGGGTGTCGACGGCTTCCGGCTCGACATGGTCGACTTTTTGAGCAAGGATGAGCGATTCCGTGATGAGCCGTCCCTGCCGGAGGGCGTCGCCGAGGAGGAGCGCTGGGTACGCGCCATCCACCAGATGAATCGTCCCGAGACCCTCGAATACGTCCGGCAGATGACGAGGGTCATCCGTTCGTACCCTGATCGCGTCGCCATAGGCGAGGTTCTCTACCACCTGCCGATCGAGCGGCTGGTGAGCTATGGCGCACCTGACCTTTTGCAGATCCCGCTCAACCAGAGGCTGATCTTTCTGCCCTTAGAGGCCCGCACCTTGCGCGCCTTTGTCGACAGGTATGATCGGACGGCGCTGGCGGCGGGCACTTGGCCCAATTGGTCGCTCGGCAATCATGACCACCCGCGCGTAAGGCGTCTAGGAGAGGCGGGAGCGCGCCTGGCGGCGATGCTCCTCCTAACGCTCAAGGGAACCCCGTTCGTCTACTACGGCGACGAGATAGGCATGGAGAACGTGCCGGTGCCACCCAACAAACGCCAAGACCCTTGGGCGGCACCGGAGAGCGGCCTCTCGCGTGACCCGCAGAGGACACCCATGCAGTGGGACGGCTCCCCTAACGCCGGTTTTTGCCCGCCCTACGTTGAGCCCTGGCTGCCCGTGGCCGACAATTACCGAGAGGTCAACGTAGCAGCCGAGCGCGAAGACACGCGCTCAATGTTGTTCCTCTACCAGCGCCTTATCGCCTTGCGCCGTGCCGAGCCCGCCCTCTCGCTCGGTTGCTACGAGCCTGTGGAAACCTCGAGCGACGAGCTAATGGCCTACCGGCGCGAGCGTGGGGGCAGGCAGTTCTTGGTGATCCTCAACATCGGACGCGAGAGGTGTGTCTACTCTCCGGAGAACGAACTAGTCCTTGGGCGTTTGGTGCTTTCCACCCGCCTCGATCGCGACGGTGAGAGGATCTCCGGGAGAGTCGAGCTGCGCGGCCGGGAGGGGGTGATCGTCGAACTGCGGCCCTGAAGCCAGTCCAAATCCTGCGGGCTAGCCTCACCGAGGTTCATGTATCTCCTAGGTGAAAACCACCTTTGTCTATAGAGGCCCCTTCCAAGGGATAAGGAATAGTCACCAAACTTTGGGCACGCACACTAATAGCATTGTTGCTATCCTCAGAAACTTGCACACGGGGTTAGCCACTCCTCGGGGGCGGTGGTATCTCGCACCTACGCCCTGATTAATCTCGGGGACGTTGCACGCTCCTCGGGCGAGGAGGGACGCGCTGTATCCTTGTATGAGGAGGCCCTGGCCCTGTACAGGGAGTTAGGTAACGACAGGCGCATCTCCCGCGCTCGCGAACGTCTCGGCGGCCTTTACTGACGCCGAGCCAGGTACACGCCGAGCAGGATGATTGTTCCCCCGACGATCGTATTGATCCCAAGCGTCTCGCCGAAGAAGATAATTCCTGAGGTTACGCCGACCAGGGTGATCAGGTACTGGTAGACCAGCACCCTATTGGCCCCAATACGGATGATGCCCTTCTGCCAGGCCGAGAAGGTGAAGGCGGCTGCGAATACTGCCGAGAAGGCTACCGCTGCCCACGCTCCAAACCCAACGCTCTCCCACTCCACCCCTACAGAGTAAGGAGTCGAGAGCAGTAGGACGATGATACCCCCGAAGAGCAGGGAGTAGGTTGACACCGCCAACGGCGAGTGGCGTCCCAGAACGAGCATCGAGAGTACCGTGTAAGCCCCGAACCCCGCCCCGCCCAAGAGTACTAGGAAGTCGCCGACCAAACTAGTATTCTCGGCTCCGAGACCCTCGTAGAAGACGATGCTGACCCCTACGATCGAGAGAGCCACCCCTACCACACCCCTGAACGTCGGACGCTCGAGGCCAAGGGCTAGACCGAGCAGCAGGCCCCATACCGGAGAGGTAGCGAATATGAGGCCGGTGTTGGCGGCACTGGTCATGCTAATGCCGAAGGTAAAGCCCACCTGGCTGATAGTTACTCCGACACAGCCCAACCCCGCCATCGGGAGGAGATCTTTCGGCGTCAGCTTGGTTGCCGGCTCCAGGAGCCGTAGCAGATACAACATCAGGAGCCCACCCACGGTGAAGCGGAGAGCCACGAGCAGAAGTGGTGGTATGAATTGGGCAGCGTACTTGGTGGCAGCGAAGTTCAAGCCCCAGAAGACGGCAGCCAGGATCAGGGAGATCTC
>JALZFK010000002.1 GCA_030861585.1 Actinomycetota bacterium
CCCAGGTCGAGAGGGTCCTCCCGGAGGAGAACCCATCACGGATACGTCTGAGGAGATGATTGCGCTGTTGGACGGCCTTGGCGTACTCTGCGGCGGCACGGGCGTAGGTTGGTCGCAGCGAGGAGAGCAGGCCGTCGAGGAACTCCCGGCGGTCGGCGGGGGCGCCCTTGACGATTCGGATGTCGTCCGGGAAGAAGGTGACAATCCTCACCCCCGCGCCGCCAGCGGCATAGGCTGCTAAGGAGGTTGCGGAGACGCCGTCTACGCTGAGACGTTTCTTCTGGCCGGGGGCGTAGCCGACGGCAACCTTGCGCTCCTCGCCGCTGTTCTCATCCAATCTCACGCGCATCTCGGTGCGGGCAAAGTCTCCTCCCCACCGAACGACCTCGGAGTCATTCGGGGTGCGGGGAGTCGAGCCAGTAACAGCAAAGGAGATAGCCTCTAAGAGGTTCGTCTTACCTTGGGCATTATCGCCGACGATTATGTTGAGGCCCGGGGCGAGGAGCACGGTGGCGTCGGCGTAGTTACGGAAGTTGACGAGTCTTAAAGCGCGGAGGTAGGAGCTCACGCGACCTCCAGCTTCTCGTCCCCCACCTCAACGACATCGCCCTCCTGCAGTTTGCGACCGCGGCGGGTTTCGACCTCGCCGTTGACCTGGACCTCGCCGGCTTGGATCAGGACCTTCGCTTCTCCGCCAGTGCCGGCCACGTTTATGGCCTTTAGGGCTTGGCCGAGGGTGATGCCGGGGGAGAGCCGCAAGGGATACCTAACTCCGGGCCGGGTCGCGCATCGGCATGATCAGGTACAAAAAGCCTGGCTCCTCTCCGGTTTCGCTAGTATCCGGCACTACAAGCCCGGGCTTGAGGGATTCGTTGAGCTTGAAGAGGACCTTCTCCGAATCCACGGCCGAAACGCCGTCCAAGAGGTAGCCGGGGTTAAAAGAGATGTCGAAATCATCCTCGCTGGTAGCGGGCAGCTTCTCGCGGGCCTCCCCCACCTCCCCATTCCTCACCGTCACCTCGACGGCACCCTCCGAGAACGCCAAGCTCACCGGTACAGGCGGCGTCTGACGCTGGGCAAAGAGGTTCACCCGGCGTAAGGTCTCGACCAAGTCCTCCCGCGATACAGAGATCTCGCGCTCGAAGGCGTTTGGTAACAGGCGCTTGTACTCGGGGAAGTTGCCCTCTATCAGGCGCGTACCGAAGAGGACGTCCCCGATCCTGAACAGAGCTTGGTTCTCCGAGAGTGCAACCTCGACCTGCTCCTCGCCGGAGGAAGCGTAGATGCGGCTCACCTCCTGCATCGCTCGGGCGGGGATGATCGCCTCCCGCGAGCCCTCAAATGTGGTGGCAAGTTCGGTTTCCTTGATGCTCAGGCGGTAGGAGTCCGTCGTCACCATCCTGACGCGAGACTCCTCGAAAGAGATCAGTATTCCCGTCAACACCGGCCGCGTTTCGTCTCGAGAGTAAGATCGCGAGACCTTCTCGACGGTCTCGACGAGCGCCTCGCCGCTTATCTCGAAGGCCCCGGCCTCGTCAAACTCCGGCAGCCGCGGGAAATCCTCCGCAGCATACGCGCGGATCTGGTACTCCTTCTCCCGCGCCAAGAGCCGCACAACGCCCCCCGAGCTATCGTACGCGAGGGCAAGTTCCCCCTTGGGTAACGAACGCACGACGTCGTTGAAAATGCGGGCTGGTATGACGACCCTGCCTCCCTCCTCGATACGAGCAGGCGACGAGGTCTGGATCGATACCTCCATGTCCGTCGCCGAGAGCCTTACCGCCTCCTCCCCCGCCTCTAATAAGATTCCACCCAAAAGTTGGATTGTCGAACGCGCCGATACCCCACGCGAGACCAACGCCAGTTTGCCACCGAACGAATCTGTGTTACAAGTAGCTCTCATTGCTCTTCCTCCTTCCTTTGCTATTAGTATTTAAACCATTAATCTATTGGAATAATAATAGTAATAAGGCTTGTGGATATGTGGATAACCTGTTGGATTACCTTTAGCTACGCCCAATACTCGGCAACTAAGTTGTGGATAAAATTGTGGATAAACTCCGCTATGCTGTGGAAAAACTGTGGATAACTCGCGAGTTATCCACAGCCCTGAGTTGTCCACAAAAACTTCCACAGAGTTATCCACAGTTTTTGCCCCTCTTATCCACAGAGTTATCCCCAGATATTATCGCCAAAAGGGTATGCTTTCGGCAAAATGTATGCTGATATTTCAACACTATCCACAACGAGGCTAAGTTATCCACAATTTTTGTGGATAACTGCCAGATTCCGTGAATAGAGAAGCGAAGGTTTTCCACAGTGGATAAGCATGCTGTAGATAGATTGTCGATAACTTTAGATAGGTATGTTTGACAGGGGTTACAAATCCCTGTCCCTATGGGGGAGGGAGTGTGGACTTCTGAGGTATGATGCCTTACGGTGAACGCCTAATTTCGGCAAGCTTATGCGCAGAGCAAACGACGGCTGATGCTAGAGCGCTCGGAAACCGTAAGGTTTCGCTGCGGTTGTCAAGAGCGATAGACGGTAAACCGTGTTATTCCGCCTTCTTTTCACGTCAGCTAACGGCTTTTTCAGCGTTTGCTTTTGATGTGGTAGGTGATTTCGTGGATCTGGTTAAAGACGTCGCGGTCGCTATTTATGAGGTTCGAGATCTTGGCGGTCGCGTGCATAACGGTCGAGTGGTCCCGGCCGCCGAAGGCGCGTCCGATCTTAGGGAGCGACTGGTCGGTGAGTTCACGGCAGAGGTACATGGCGATCTGCCGGGGGTAGGCGAATGCCTTAGAGCGGCT
>JALZFK010000010.1 GCA_030861585.1 Actinomycetota bacterium
CGAACGTGAGGAGCCCCAGGGTAAACGTCGTGCGCAGGCTAAAGAGGTCCGAGACGCGCCCGTAGAGCGGGATGCCAACGGCGTAGACGAGCAGGTAGCTGGTGATCACCCACCCGACCTGGCTCTCCGACGCCCCGAACTCATTCTCGATAACGGGCACCACGACGTTCACCATCGAGGTGTTCAAGACCGCGACGAAAACCGCTGAGATCAGGACCAGTAGCAAGAGCCGGGTCGAGACCTGGCCCTGCTCGTTTTTGTCCGCCGGTTGCTTCGTCGCCATCTTGTCCTTTCTTGAGAAGGCCACGCCCGCTAGGGAATCTCACTAACGGCCCGCATCAGTGCTACCCCAGGTTCTTTCGGAGCCGCGCGAGTAGCTGACGTAGGATTAGCGTCTCCTCGGGGCTCAGGCCTTGGAGGGTCTTTGCCTCGGCCTCTTCCCAGATGCGGGCGACGGGCTCTTCGAGGGTGCGTCCCTTACCGGTAAGGTGGACACGGAAGCTGCGGGCGTCTGCGGGGGCCGGGCGGCGCTCGACGAGGCCGCAGCTCTCCATACGCCGGAGCATGCGGGTGACGGTGGGAGGCTCGACGCCGAGTCGGTCGGCCAGCTCGCCTCCCTTCAACCCGTCCTCTTTCCAAAGCTCGAGGAGGACCATCTCCTGGCCGACGTGTAGCCCCACCCCGGAGAGCAGTGCTCCAACATTCCCCCGGTGCGCCCGGCAGACTTTCGCCAAGAGATAACCGCTCGTCTCCTCGATGGCGCGCGCGTTCCCTGCGCCGATCACGCCGCGTCCGACTCCTCCGGCGCGCCGACCGATCGGCTATTCGGCTTGTAAGCATTGGTGTCGATACCCCGAGCTACGATTTTTGTTGGTGCAATTCGGAGTTGATCCGAATCTAAGTCCGCGTTGCCTTGCTGGCCACCCTCGGCGAGGAGGGCCTCCGCGCGTCCGCGCACCTCGACCCCTCGCGCCCGCCAAGGCGGCAGCACGTCGTCCACTACCAAAGCCGCTCGTCCGTTACGCGCCACGTCACGGAACTTCTTGCACCGACTCAGGCTATGACCGCCGATGTCGATGGTATCCAGTACTGCGTTGTGGCGGAAACTCACTGACACCACATGGGGCTCTCCCACCCCGTCAACCGCCGCCAACCGACCCAGAGGTTGATTCCGCAGGTATTCGATCTCTTTGGAAGCAAAAACGTTCATGTTGTCGTTCTCCGGTAGCTCCTGGAATCAACCTTCGTTGCGGCCTCGCGCTGTCAGGCGGTCGTAGTTCAGCCGGAACAGCTCCAACGCCCCAGCAACATCATCCTCACCCCGGATGGGATAACTTACCCATCCGGTCTACGGCAGGACGTGGTGCAGTTGCGCTTTGCCCTGGGCCACGAGCTCCTTCCGGGCGCGCACCACGAACGGGAGGTCGGCCAACCGATCCCCGTGAAGGTGCCCGATCTCGTGCCCCCTTACCCGCAACTCGATGCCGTTGAACCGGTGCGGTTTGGCCTCCACCCCAGGCCAGCCCGTTACCTCACGCTTTACCGCCTCTGCAATGCCCGTCACGTCAAATCCTTCTCTATCAAATCTTTTTGCCAAAATTGCTTAGCCAGCTAAATAAATTCTATTCCTGAAGGGCGTAACGTCAAGGGCGGTGGGGGCCTAGCGGTTCTCTGGGTTGCGGTGGGATCGAAGATTTTCTCCGTTTCGGCAATAATCCTTGAGCCTTACGCAACGTGAGGTCATATCCTTCGGTTGTGGCCAACAACTAGGCACTAGCTCGATGCGGGAGCTGATGGAGTACGTCTTCAGAGCGGTGGCGGCTTCGAAGAGGCCAGAGTAACGCGTTTCCGCGAGAAGCTGCCCGGGCGACTAAATAGTCCGGGCGACTTCTTCTGGTTCGGTACCTACTCAGGCCAAAAAACAGTAACGCTTTCGTGAGAACGGAGCATAAAGCCTACCTCGACTGGATGTGAGGCTATGCCTACGGTACGATCCGTATGTCGTTTGTTTCGACCACCTCGCCGACCGTGACGCCAGAAGCACCGTGCTCCTCGAGTGCGTTTACGAGGTCCCCGGCACGGTCGGTCGAAACCGAGATTAAAAGCCCCCCGCTGGTCTGCGGGTCGAAGAGCGGCAAGAGGTCCTCCGCCTCCACGCCGTCCGCAATCACTTTGTGGTCGAGATACTCCCGGTTACTGCCCAGACCCCCCGGATAGCATCCCTTCAACGCCAGAGGAACCGCCCTTTCCCACACCGGCACCTCGTCACGGCGCACGAGCGCCCCGACCCCGCTCGCCTCGAGCATCTCCCAGAGGTGCCCCAAGAAACCGAACCCCGTGACGTCGGTTGCCGAGGAGACCGGAACCTCTTGTATAGCCTCGCCTGCACCCTTGTTCAGTTGGGCCGCTGCTTCGACGGCGTCCTCGATCTCCGCCTCCGAAAGCAGGTCCTTCTTCAGCGCCGTGGTCAAGATGCCGATTCCTAGAGGCCTCGTGAGTACCAGCGCGTCGCCGACCTTCGCTCCGACGTTTCTCACAACTCTAGCCTCTTCCACGAAGCCGGTCACCGAGAGGCCGTACTTCGGCTCGTCGTCCTGGATGGAGTGGCCGCCGCAGAGCTTCGCCTCCGACTCCTCGATCTTCGAGTGCCCGCCGGCGAGGATCTCGCGCAGGATCCCGAGATCCAGCGAGCAGGGGAAAGCGACCAGGTTCATCGCCGTCAAAGGCTCGCCGCCCATCGCGTAGATGTCCGAGAGGGCGTTGGCCGCTGCGATCTGGCCGAACCGGTACGGGTCGTCCACGATCGGGGTGAAGAAGTCCACGGACTGTAAGAGCAAGCCGCCGCCGAACGGGACATACCCGGCGTCGTCCCGCGTGTCCATCCCGCTCACGAACCCCTCCACCGCAGTCGGCGTGAGCCCCTTAAGCACCTGCTCCAGGTCCCCCGGAGCGAACTTAGAAGCTCAACCGGCCTTCATGGAGTATTTCGTCAGCCTTATGCGTGTCCTCTCGTCCATGAGACGAGTATATCCTCAAACCGTCGTCCGGGAAGAGATCTCCCCGGCTTCCCTCACCAAGCTCTCCAACGCCGCCCGCTCACGTCTGGGCAACATAGGTAAGGGCATGTTGCACGGAGCTTGAGGGTTTTAGCAGGCAGGGTAGTCGCCACCCAGCATGTCGGTGTTGCCAGGGCTGATCGCCAGCACACCGGCGACCAAAGCCTCTGACAACATGTTGGCTTCTCCTTCCATAAGAGAGGTCCGCGCCATCAGCCTGGACCGGGCTAGAAGACGTCGCACCTTCCGTTGAGGGCGACAGCGCACTCGGTCTTAGACAGATGAACAAAACGTAGGCGAGGTAACACGAACGACCTTCAGCGAGTACCGACGCGGCTATGCAAGACAAGTTAGATCGCTTGCTCAGTCCATGTAAACACCGCCGTTTATACTCAGGGTTTCGCCGGTTATGTAGTCCCCGTCCTCGACCAGAAATCGGACGGCGCGGGCTACTTCCTGAGGACGGCCAATACGTCCAAGGGGGATCCTGTTCAAGATCCTCTCACGTGCGGGGTCGGGAA
>JALZFK010000016.1 GCA_030861585.1 Actinomycetota bacterium
CTGAAGCTCGCCGCGGTCGAGTCGGAGGCGGCGGAACTGCGCTTGCGCCTCTCCGAGCTGCTCGCAGAGGAGGAGAACCTCCGGAAGGCCCTCGAAAACCTCTAGGGCGCCTTCCGGCCGAACCTGGGATACCACTAGACGCCGCCTCGCCTCTGTAAAAACTTTCCCTATATTAGACGCGCAACCGGTTGTTACCCTCTTGTGCTTTGCGACCGGTTCGTGTAAAAAGTAAGTTGGTCTTGTACCCCGTTTAACCGAGGAGGCAGTTTGACATCCCTTAAGGCTGGCCTTTACGACCCCTCATACGAGCACGATGCCTGCGGGGTGGGCTTCGTCGTACGAGCGGACGGCCAGCATACCCGGGAGATAGTCGAGCAGGGGTTAGAGGTTCTGTTGAACCTGGCCCATCGGGGGGCGAGCGGGAGCGATCCTGAGACCGGAGACGGTGCGGGGATACTGCTCCAGATTCCCGACGCGTTTTTCCGCCGAGAGTGCAAGAAAAATTTGGGTTTCGAGCTGCCGCCGGCTGGCCATTACGGTGTAGGCATGGTCTTCGCCTCGGACGAGGGTGAGGAGGGAGACTACTGCGAGGGTTGCATAGAGCGCGTCGTCGCCGAGGAGGGCCAGCGGTTCTTGGGCTGGAGGGACGTCCCGGTAGAGCTGGGGGAGATCGGTAAGCTGTCCCGGAGCGTTATGCCGCGTATCCGGCAGTTCTTCGTCGGGCGCCGGGGACTTGACGAGGACGGTTTCGAGCGGAAGCTGTACGTGATCCGACGCCAGATACACAGGGCCGTGCACGAGGGTGGAAAGCGCTACAACCTCGTGTCCGAGAGCGGGAAACGCTGCTACGTCGCGAGCCTCTCGGCCCGTACGGTGGTGTACAAGGGCTTGCTCAAGGGGGAGCAACTCCCTGGCTTCTACCCGGACCTTAGAGACCCGGCGGTGGCGAGCGCCCTCGCGCTGGTACACTCGCGCTTTTCCACGAACACCCTGGGATCTTGGGAGCTGGCGCACCCGTACCGCTACGTGGCCCACAACGGTGAGATCAACACCTTGAGGGGCAACATCAACTGGATGCGAGCCCGCGAGGGCCAGTTGGAGTACTCGCTCTTCGGAGATGACTTGGAGAAGCTCCACCCCATTATCCAACCCGGCGGGAGCGATTCGGCGGCCTTCGACAACGCCATGGAGCTTCTGGTCTTGGGCGGACGAACGCTTCCCCACGCGATGATGATGATGATACCAGAGGCCTGGGAGAACGACGAGCTGCTGGACGGGGATCGCCGGGCCTTCTACCAGTACCAGAGCGCCCTCATGGAGCCCTGGGACGGACCGGCCGTCATAGCGGCCACCGATGGTCGCGTCATAGGGGCGACCCTGGACCGCAACGGCCTCAGGCCCGCCCGCTACTCCATAACGAAAGACGGGCTCGTGATCATGGCCTCCGAGGAGGGGGTCCTGGACGTTCCGCCAGAGGATATAGTTACTCGGTGGCGGCTAAGACCGGGCCGGATGCTCATGGTGGACACCGTCCAAGGACGCATCCTGAACGACGAAGAGGCCAAGGAGCCCGTGATCCGGCGCAGACCCTACCGCCGCTGGGTCGAGGAGGGGACGGTGTACCTCGAGAAGCTGCCGGAAGCCCCCACTCCCGACGGGCAGCAAGAGAGTGTCCCGCTGTTCGAACGGCAGCGCGCGTTCGGGTACACGCTGGAGGACCTCACGGCCATCCTGGCTCCTATGGCCAGAGACGGCAAGGAGCCGGACGGCTCGATGGGAACGGACACGCCTTTGGCAGTACTCTCCGAGCGGCCCCAACTGTTGTTCAACTACTTCAAGCAGCTCTTCGCCCAGGTCACGAACCCGCCCATAGACCCGGTCCGCGAAGAGCTCGTGATGTCGCTGAACATGAGCCTGGGCCCCGAAGGCAACTTCTTCGAGGAGACCCCCGAGCACTGCCAGCGGGTGCTGCTCGAGCACCCGATCCTGACGGGTCCGGAGATCGAGAAGCTCCGCCGGCTGAATACCCCGCCGTTCAAGTCCGCTACTCTCAGCACTCTCTTCCCGGTCGAGGGGGACGAGGAGGGGATGGAGCGTGCTCTGGACGAGCTGTGCAAGGGCGCGGAGGAGGCTATTCAGGAAGGGAACACCATCCTCATCCTGAGCGACCGCGGGGTTAGCGCGGAGCGGGCTCCCATGCCTATCCTGCTGGCGACCGCCGCCGTGCACCACCACCTGGTGCGCAAAGGGATCCGCAACCGTGCCGGGCTCGTCGTGGAGACCGGCGAGGCGCGGGAGGTGCACCACTTCGCGGTTCTGGTCGGCTACGGGGCTGTGGCGATACACCCGTACCTGGTCTTCGAGACTTTAGCCGAGACAACGGGCGTGGGGGACCTCGAGGGGGTGGACGCGGAAGAGGCCTCCAAGAACTACATAAATGCCCTCAAGAAGGGGCTACTCAAGATCATCTCCAAGATGGGTATCTCGACGCTCTTCTCGTACTGCGGGGCCCAGATCTTCGAGGCCGTGGGGCTCGATAAAGGGCTCGTCGACAAGTACTTCACCGGGACCGCCTCGCGCATCGGCGGGATAGGCATAAAGGGGCTGGCGCGGGAGGTGCTGGAGCGTCACCATCGGGCTTTCGCCGGCTTCGAGGTGGGGCCGGTGCCGCTCGAGGTGGGTGGGGAGTACAAGTTCCGGAGGCAGGGCCAGTACCACCAGTGGAACGAGAAAAGCATCGT
>JALZFK010000019.1 GCA_030861585.1 Actinomycetota bacterium
GCCTTCGACCATGAGAAAATCATCTCGGATGCCCTTGCCGGCTAGGCTCCGTCCGCAAGGGGGACGCTCTTACATAGGTTTCGCTATCCTCTGAACAAAGATCGCACGCGCCAGGCTCTCCCCTAAGGTATACTCCTCGCCGTCTTCGTCCTCGACGGTGACGACGCCATCGAGGGCGCGGGCTTCCTTCAGCCTTAAGGTACGCCCGGGAACGAGGCCGCGCTTCCCGAGGTGGTTCAACACCTCGACACTCTCGTCGCCGACCTTGACGATGCACACCCGCTGCCCTGCTTCGGCTTCGCTCAAGGGGACGGAACTCTCGGGGGCCAAAGTACCGTCAACAGAGGGAATGAGATCTCCATGCGGGTCCCGGTTGGGATGCCCCAAGAGCTCCGCCAAACGCTCGGTAAATTCGTCCGAGACGGCATGTTCGAGCCTCTCGGCCTCTTCGTGGACGTCCTGCCACGAATACCCGAGGTGCTCCATCAAAAAAGTCTCGATCAGGCGGTGCCGCCGCACCAGCGTCAACGCCTCGATACACCCACGCCGCGTTAACGAGGCTCCACGATAGCGCTCGTACTCCACCAACCCCATCTCTTGCATCCGCCCAAACATGTTCGTGACAGACGCCGACGAGATCGAAAGGCGGGCCGCGACCTCCTTCGTGGAAGCAGCCCCCGACCCGGATGTCTCCCAAATGGCCTTTAGGTAGTCACCTACAGACGAAGAAGGCTGGGCCGTCGCAGAACCGCTCATAGTACTCTGAAATATAACCCAGCCAAATATTTTTATCAATAATATAGAATATTGACTTTCGAGAGGGCTTAGTTGTAAGATTAGGCAAACCTAAAAAACGGCGTGGGACGTTAGAGAAGAGGGTGCCATGGAGCGTAGCACGGTTAACGAGCGCAATGTTGTCGAGGGAGCCTTGCCAGGTGAGAGCGCGACGGTGCGGGCGGCTCACCAGTCGTTAAAGGGGGAGCGGCGGGGCTTACGCAGGCTGCTGCCTTTCTTAGGGCCGGCGTTTATCGCGGCGGTGGCCTACGTGGATCCGGGGAACTTCGCGACCAACATCTCGGCCGGGGCACAGTTCGGGTATCTGCTTCTGTGGGTGATTCTGTGTTCAAACCTGATGGCTATGCTTATACAATCGATGTCTGCGAAGCTTGGCATCGCCACCGGCAAGAACTTACCGGAAGTTTGCCGGGAGCGCTTTCCGAGGCCGGTAACCTTACTGCTCTGGGTACAGGCGGAGATCATCGCCATGGCGACGGACCTGGCGGAGTTCATCGGCGCCGCGCTGGCCCTCAACCTGCTCTTCGGCATACCCCTGTTCCCGGCGGGCCTGTTGACTGCGGTGGGGGCTTTCGGGATTCTCGAGTTGCAAAAGCATGGTTTCCGTCCCTTGGAGGCGGCGATCTCCTCGATGGTCGGGGTGATAGTTCTCGCCTTCGCCTTCCAGATGTTTTATGCCGAGCCGGAAGGGAGCAGGATCCTGGCCGGCCTCTTTACGCCGCAGTTCGCGGGCACCGAGAGCGTGCTGCTCGCTGCCGGCATCCTGGGGGCCACAGTCATGCCACACGTGATCTACTTGCACTCTGCTCTTACCCAACGGCGCGTCGTAGGCAGGACGGATGAGGAGAAAAAGAAGATCTTCCGCTTCGAGCTCGTTGACGTGGTGATCGCCATGGCAATCGCCGGGACCATCAACGCCAGCATGCTCATCATGGCGGCCGCCCTCTTCAACGCCAACGGCCTTACCGGCGTCGGCGATATCGACCTGGCCTTCGAAGAGCTCGGGGTGTTGGTCAGCGACAACGCGGCGATCATCTTCGGGGTGGCCCTGCTCGCCAGCGGGTTTTCGAGTTCGTCGGTCGGTACCATGAGCGGTCAGGTCGTCATGCAGGGCTTCATAAATCGCCGGATCCCGCTGTTCTTGCGGCGTTTGATCACGATGGCTCCGGCCCTGATCATCCTCGCCGTTGGCATCAACCCCAGCCGTTCGCTGGTCATCAGCCAGGTCGTGCTCTCCTTCGGTATCCCCTTCGCGCTCATCCCGCTCTTGATCTTCTGCCGCAACCGTAACGTGATGGGCGCATTGACCAATCGTCGCCTAACCACTACCGTGGCCACGGTAGTGATCGCATTGATCGTCTCCCTAAACGTGTTCCTCCTCTACCAGACCTTCTTCGGCTGAGGAGAAGAACCTTGTCCTAGGAGGAACAGCCACCGGATTGGCGGCTGTTGTATACTTCCGCCGCCGTGGAGAATCCCGAGTCGCCGGACGCTTACGACGCCCGAAAGCGCGAGGCGGAGAACGGGGCGCTAGGCAAAGCGTCCAGACTCGCGGTCTGGTCATGGGTGCTCTACGATTTTTCGAACACGATCTTCTCGATCAGCATCCTGACCTACTTCTTTCCGGTATGGCTCGGCGACGAACTCGGGGCTGGGGCGAGCGCCGTCAACTTCGCCACGGCCATCTCGGCCTTCTTCGTGGTCCTCACCGCACCGCTTCTGGGAGCCGTCGCCGACCTCCGGCAGAAGCGGTTACCGTACCTCGCGGGGCTAACCGCGCTCGCGGTGCTCCTCACGGCGGGTTTGGACCTCGCGGGAGGCGTGCTCTTAGGTGTAGCCCTCTTCGTGGCGGCAGACGTCGCCTACCAGTCGGCGCTCGTGTTCTACAACGCGCTCTTGCCCGGGGTCTCGGCTGGGCGTGGGGCTGGGAGGATCAGCGGCTACGGCACCGCCGCGGGCTACGTCGGGACTATCCTAGCCCTCGTCGTCCTCCCGCTCTTCGTCGCTGAACAGAGTTTTTTCGGGCTCACCATCGGCGGCCCGGAGAGCGTGCGCGCTCTGCTTGGTCCTCTGGGCGGCTGGATAAGCGCCACGAACG
>JALZFK010000028.1 GCA_030861585.1 Actinomycetota bacterium
TCTCGGAGGGAGGCTTCGACATCGAGCAGGATATACCCTTCGCTGAGACCCGCAACTACGTCGAAAGCGTGCTAGGGGCCCGCGATACCTACATGGAACTTTATGGGAGGAACCTGGATCGAGCTCAAGGCTAAATCTCCGCTTGACGCCCGCGGTTTTGACGCCCCACTTGGCGGCAGCCGAGATTAAGGTTGACTTGATTCTTGGATGCGGATCGAGCGTGGTGTTCCTCAAAGAGGATCCTGGGAATTCGGGCTCGGCTTCGTTTTCCCCTATCGCAATCCCTCGTGTGTTTGCTTCATGCACCTGTCTTCGATATAGGTGAGTCCTCCTTCTTCGGCTATCCGGCGCGCCTCCGAATTCTGTATGCCTAGCTGCAGCCACAGGGTATTGGCCCCGGCCCGGACCGCGTCCTCAGCAATCTCGGGGGTTTTGTCGGGGGGCAGGAACACGTCCACTACGTCCACCTGCTCCGGGATCTGCTCGACCGTGTCGTAGGCGTGCTCCCCTAGCACTTCTTCCTCGTTGGGATTCACCGGGATAACACGGTAGCCTTGATCCTTTAGATAGCTTCCTACTTCGTAGCTGGCTTTCTCTTCGTTGTTGGAGAGTCCCACCACCGCAATGGTTTTGGCCTCCTTGACGATGGTCTCAGGATCGACGTTCGCCATATGTTCTCCCTTCAGAAACGTTTTTCAGATCGCCGATTCGAACAACTCATCAAAACCGGCTTTTGGTGAAGAAAGCCCTACCCGGAATCGGACAAAGGGCTTGCGCTAGGGGGAGACGGGTTTCCCTAGAAACGCTCTGGCCGCCGGGGCCGCTAATCTCAGCCTCTCTCGGATTGCGCTGCGGAGGGGTCTTCGCCCGCCGACACCATCGAGACCAAACTCTCCACCCAGTTCGGTTCCACGCCCATTATCTCGGCGATCTCGTCCGTCGATTTCCCCGAACGCCACAGGCGATCTACCTCCTCCTCGAAGCAAACTTCTCCTTTGTTCTCCATAACTCACCTACCTTCGACGGTATACCACCGCTGCATCATTACCAGCGAACGCGTGTCCTTAAACCCCCTGTGAAGAGCCCGGGAAGGTCCCCGACTTATCTCGCCCTGCCCCGCTCGCCTCTTCGCTCGATGGCGAATTGGAGGTGCTCGTTCACGGTCCAACCGAAAGTGTCCCTCCAATAGACTTCTAGGACGCCCTGAAACTCGTCGGCATACTCCCCGAGCTCGCCGCCGAAGAGAGTGGCGGCTTCCTTGAAATCTATGCCCTCTCTCTCGGCAAACTCGTCGACGGTGTTCGTACGCGCTCCCATGAGCGCTTCGAGGCACATCTTCCCGAAATTCAAGCCTCCCAGCTCGTCTACTACCTTGAAGTACTCCGTAGCGGACTCGGCGATTTCGTCCGCCTCTCGAGGGTCGACGACCGGCGAGGTTTCGGCAGCGTGCAGGTACTCCTCGAGGAGCTCTCCTATGTCGAACCCTTCCGTACGACACCGCTCCGACACCGTGCGCAGGGCTTCCTGCGAGTGTCGGTGCTGAATCAACGCGGCCAGCACTATCCGGCGACGTTCGACGGGCTTCAATCCCGGCCATGCCCGCAGCATCGTCTCTTCCGCGAGTTCTTCGAGTAAGAGAGCGCCGACGTCCTCCGCCGCTTCGCTTCCCTCAAGGTACGCCTTCGCGAGTAGTTGAACCGCTTGCTTTGTACGGTGCGCACGAGTACTCTCTTCATCCTCAAAGACGTTGCGTACCTCCCCGGACGCCAGATCAAAAACCTGTTTGTAGACTCGCACCGGCTCGCCGGAGGCACCGGGCTTCGTGGTGCTGACGAATACGTGCTTTCCAACGGGAGAAGAGCCATCGCTTACCCTCGGATGTACGGCGTCGTCGCGGAAGATCAGTGTCGCGAGCATCTTGCGGACGTGTCCCCGCTTTTCGACGGGGCTTCGCTCGGGCTCACCCTTCCAATAATTGGCGCGGTCGAGATCCGCCACCAGTGCGTCCAGGGTCTTCCAACCTTTCCCCCTAGTGACCTTCAAAAATTCTATTCGTTTGCTCAAGCCCTTATTCTCCCCTTTAGTCTTGGGTTAGCGGTGACTATACCCTGGACCGGTGGTTGGTAGCCCAACCTCCGAAGAAAAATGCCTGTTCTGCCGTATACTCCAACTGAGGGTAATGACGAGTAGAGACGATATCCCCGAACCAAGCGGGGCGTCCGGAGAAGGTCTGGTGTTTGTTGATGAAAAAGCCAACCCGCAGTAGCTTCGAGATAAATAGCGAGTACCTGCCGACCGGCGATCAGCCACGGGCCATAGAGAGCCTCGCGGCCGGCGTCGAGACCGGTATGCGAGCCCAGACCCTGCTCGGCGTCACCGGCAGCGGCAAGACCTACACGATGGCCAAGACTATCGAGGAGGTCGGTCGTCCGGCGCTCGTCATCGCCCATAACAAAACGCTCGCGGCCCAACTCGCCAACGAGTTCGCCGAGTTCTTCCCGAACAACGCCGTGGAGTACTTTGTCTCTTACTATGACTATTATCAGCCCGAGGCTTACGTGCCCCGGACCGACACTTTCATCGAGAAGGATGCCCAGATCAACGAAGACATAGACCGCCTCAGGCACTCCACGACGAGCAGCCTCTTCACGAGGCGCGACGTGGTAGTAGTGGCGAGCGTGTCGGCGATCTACGGCCTCGGGAGCCCGGAGGAGTACCGCTCGAAGATGATCCTTCTGGAGAAAGGCGGCTTCTACGACCTCGACGATATCTTGCGAGACCTGGTGCGCATCCAGTACGCGAGGAACGATTACCAGCTTAACCGAGGCACCTTCCGCGTCAGGGGCGACGTTCTGGAGATACACCCATCCTATCAGGATACCGTCTACCGCATCTCCTTTTTCGGGGACGAGGTCGAGGGGATGACGGAGATAGACC
>JALZFK010000054.1 GCA_030861585.1 Actinomycetota bacterium
GGGACGAAGAGAAACTGCGCATCGTGGTCTCCCGGCTCTGGGAGACCATCTACCGGAGGTTTCACGCGCCGTACCCGCGCGTGCCCGGGTGGGTGCTCTCCCGCCTAGCGGAAGCAGGACGCTACGACGGGGAATCCCTCGTCGCGATCATGGGAGACGAGATCCTCGGCCACACCATGTACCTCCGGGTGGACAACGGACGCGAGACCGAGGTTGCCCTCATCGTGGAAGACGCTTGGCAGCCTAAGGGAATTGGAAAGCTGCTCCTCACCGAGATCGCCGAGGAGGCCCGGGGGCGAGGTGTCGAGGCCTTTACCGGCATGCTGCTCGGCGAGAATCGCCACGCGCTCGGCTTCTTCTTGGAGACCTCTACCGGGTCTGCTACGAGGCCAAGAGGAGCTTGTACCTGCTACGCGCCCCGCTGGGCAAACGCGCGGCGACCGGTGGAGGGCATGAGCGAGAGGGGGTGGTAGAGGCTGAGGTAACGAGCAAAACACCAGGGTAAGCCTGCAAAGCATGTCGAAGGGAGTTGACTACAGATGAGCGAGTTCGTTAGCGACGTGGGTGCCCGGGAGTGGGGTGAAGAAGTGTTGGGTTCGGAGGTTCCCGTGCTGGTGAACTTTGGGGCTGACTGGTGCGGACCGTGCCACGCGGTGAGTCCGATCCTCAAGGAGATCGCCAAGGAGAGGGCCGACCGGATGAAGGTTCTCAAACTCGACGTGGACCAGTACCCGGAAGTCGCGGAAGAGTACGGGGTCCGCTCGATACCCACACTCGCGCTGTTCTCCGGCGGAGGCGAGCGAGGGCGCGTGGTAGGTGTTCTCCCGAAGCCTCGCCTAGAAAACGAGCTCGATAAGGTGATGGGGCACGTGGGCTCGCCAGGGGACGAAGCCGCGTAGGAGATGCTTGGTCTGAGCAAGCAGAGGTACGGAGGCTCAGACAGTTCGTAGTGCCCGTGTGCAATCCGTACCCCGAGAAAGGAGTCGTTGGTCGTGTATGCTGAGAATGTCCCTCTATGGGTGGCTGTGGTGGTTGTCTTTGAAATAGTTGCCACGGCGGTCGTGGCGTGGGCGGGAGCGAGGCGTGCTGCGCGCTCGCTGTTCGATGCCCGGAAGACCGCGAGGGTCTCCTTCCTTTTCGGTGCCGCGTTGGCGAGCTGGCTCGCGCTGGCGTTTCTGATCGCCTTCCTCCCCCGTCCGGAGAGCGCGCCCCCGACGATAGGCGCGGTGATAGTTCTGTCCTGGAACCTGGCTTTGACGACGGTCGGCTACGGGTTGAGGTTCTTCTCCGGAACCTACCGTGAGGTGGTCGAGCGCATCCCGCAACAGCTTTTGCTCGCCTTCCAATCCTATCGCCTCGTCGGCGCGATCTTCTTAGCACTCATGGCAATGGGGATCTTGCCCGCGTACTTTGCCGTGCCCGCGGGCGTGGGCGACATCATCGCCGGACTGGCGGCCCTGGGCGCGGCTTACCTTTATACCAAGCGCTTCGCTGGGGCATGGAGCGCGGCGGTGGAAACAAACTTGTTCGGGATGCTTGACTTCGTCGTGGCTCTTGGGGCAGGAAGCGGGCTCCTTGCGGCACCGCTGCAGGTCGTCTTCGGCGGGGCCTCAGCGACCACCGGGCTGCTGTCGGTGTTCCCTTTGGGCCTGATCCCGCTGTTCGTCGTGCCGCTGGGGCTCATAGTGCACCTGCACTCGCTGACCAAGCTCTTCGGAGAGCGAAAGCGTACCCCGAGGCCGGCCACAACATCCGAAACGAAAGGAGGCCGCGATGTAACGGAGTTAGGTTTCTCGAGAAACCAGCGAAGAGGTTCGTAGAACGAGATTACGCGCGTGAAGGCGAAAAAAAGGAGACCAAGAATGCCGGTCGTGTTCATGGAGGTCCCTCCGGGCATCCGTACAGACGCCAAGAAGGACTTGGTGCGGAAGATCAACAGCGCCATCGAGGAGGTCTACCCCATCGGGGAGACCTTGATCTTCTTTCGGGAATACCCGCTGGAGGACGTGGCGGAGAACGGCACGCTCCAGTCCGAGAACC
>JALZFK010000074.1 GCA_030861585.1 Actinomycetota bacterium
CAGGAGCAGCGTCAGCAAGTTCGCCCCGGAGAAGTTCCTCGAGCGAAACAGTGTCAGGGGCAGCATCGGCTCCTGAGTGCGCCGCTCGCCCACCACGAAGGCAACGAGGGCGAGCACACCCAGGAACAGGGAGAGTATGACCGCCACGCTTCCGAAGCCCGCTGTGGAGGACTCGATCAGACCGTAGACGATCCCACCAAGCCCCGCGGTCGCCAGGATCGCACCCGGAATGTCCAGCCTCCTCACATCCGGGTCTCGGCTCTCGGGGACGTGACGGACGGCGATGAGGATGACCGCAATGGCGAGCGGCACGTTGAGCAAGAACGCCGCTCGCCAGGAGACGTTGTCAACCAGGTATCCGCCCAGGATCGGGCCGATAGCCGTCGTGATCCCGGAGAAACCCGACCACGTCCCGATGGCCTTGCCGCGATTCTCCTCTCTGAAAGACGCGCCGATGATCGCGAGCGAACCCGGAACCAACAACGCCCCCCCCACACCCTGAACCGCCCGCGCCGCGGTGAGTTGTCCCGGCGTCAGGGCGAACGCGCACGCCACGGAGGCCACCGTGAAGATTCCAATACCGAGCAGGAAGATTCGCCTGCGTCCGTAATGGTCGCCGAGCGAGCCACCAACCAGGATCAGGGCGGCGAGGTATAGAGTGTAAGCCTCGACGATCCACTGCGCGTCAACGGCGGTTGCGCCCAGGCGCTCCTGTATCTGGGGCAACGCGACGTTAGTGATCGTGCCGTCTATGAAGGCCATCGCCGAACCGATAATCGTGGCCGCCAGCACCCACGGCGCCGAGGCTGGCGTGCAAGGAGCTGAAGCCCGGCTGGTGCGGACAACGCCCTCATCGCACGGCGGCCTTCCTATGTTCGCCACTAATTACCCCTCCTGAACTTCGCCGCTTCCCTGGCCGGCGGGTGCGTCCGAAGCGCCTCGATGTCCCATCCCGCGCTCTGTGCTCCGGCCCGGTACGCGCTCTCCATGAACTCCAGCAGGGTCTTTGTGGGGGAGGAGCTGTTGCGTACCTCCTCGTAAGTCAGAAGCGCCGTGCCACCCTCCGGGAGCCAGCTCGCGGCCTCCGGACTCAGCGGATGCTCGGTCAAACCCTCTGGCTCGGGGGCGGTGTAGGAGTAGAAGGCGGGCTCGCGGACGTTCGCGTCTCCGGGCCAGAAGCCGAAGGAGATGACCTCGTGGGAGTAGGCCTCACGGGTAACCGGGTCTGTGCCCTCCGGCAGAGACACCTGTTTGCCAGAGAAGCGGGTAACGGCCAAGTCGAAGCTGTGCCAGAAGAGCTGGACGGGGCTGGTCTTCCCGGCAAAACGCCCGGCGAACTCCTTGAATGCTCCATCCGCCCACAAGAGTACCCGGTGATAACGTCGCACGTGCTCCTGCTCGCAGACGCGGTGGAACGTGTTCTCATCCAGCGTGTACTCGTCGTCGAGGGCGAAGGGCTTCGTGTTTATGGCGGCCTCTATACCCAGCGAGCGTAGCCCATCGAAGAGCCTCCGGTAGAACTCTGCCACCGGCAGGTCCTCGAGGGCGAAGGAGAACCCACCATCGTCGCTCGTGGTCACGGCGAGCTTGTTTTCGAGCAAGTCAAAGGAGATGTCGAAGGTCGCGCTGCCGTATGGACCATAGGGGATTGGGCCGGTGGAGAGCCCGCGAGTGGTGACGTAGAGCGTCACGTGCCACCAGTGGTTCCTGAACGGCGAGAGTTCCATCCTCACCTTGCCCGCGATCTGGCAGTAGCGGTGCAGCGTCTCTTTGGTGTCTTCCCAGTCATCAAGCGGCAACGGCGGCAACGCCCGTGCTGTACGGTGTTCCTGCTTCATAGCTTCCCTTTCCTAGCTTAGTGTGGGTGCGCCCAAGCTCGCGTACGAAGGTCATGAAAGGATCGCCCGCACCCGCGAGGCACCTCACAGGCCGCCCCTCGCCGCTGCCGGTCTCCGGTAATCACGAGCACTGGGCGAGCGACAGCTCTAACCGGCTCAGAGCCTCGCTGAGGAGCCTGTGACGAGCGAAAGTCCGTCGCAGTAGCGGCCATCAGGCTCTCCCC
>JALZFK010000102.1 GCA_030861585.1 Actinomycetota bacterium
ACTCTTGGCCGATTGCTCGTATCTGGGTCTAAATATTCCAGGACGGGTGTATGGTTCTGTTGATACCCAACGTCGTCCCAAGGAAGCGAAGAAAGGAGACGCATCCGGTCTCGGGATAAGCCTATAATTTCAGAGGACCCGATACCGTCGCGAGAGCCATTTCCCTGTCGGATCGTTTCTTCAAGAACATGAGACCCAACCCGAGAATATCGAGCCTGGCGGTGATACCGATGACCTTGACGCTCCTTACGGTCGCTTCTTGTTCCGGCAATTCAGACACGGCAATACTTCGAGCAGCGAGGAAGACGTTAGCACCACGGAGCAAGCTCAGGCTACTACCACCTATAGCGCTTCTCCTGACCCCCGGGCCCGGGGACCCTGCCTTCGATACGCTTCTACCTACACGGCGGCAGATGACGACGGCTCCGATCATGCTTCCCACCTCCCTTCCGTCCAGAGTCAGCGGCGTCGCTACCGAGCGGGATCCGAACGAAACCCCCTACACGACGGATGGGGACAGGTACGCGATCCTGTTCCTATATTCCGAGCCGGACCCGGCCAAATAGTTCGGCCGTACGTTCACTACATGGCTTTAGGAAGGCTAACCGCGTCGCCAGCTTGCGCTCCCCAGCCAGATCCCACCAACGGCTTAGGCACGCCCCTTCAACTCGAGAGCGTTACCGTCCCGGATAGTGCCGTTGCGGCCCTCGAGCAATTGGAGCCACCGCAGGGGGCAAATTACGGGCCTTTTACAGTAGGCTCGTTCGAAGAGAAAGGTGAGAGGTATACGGTCCTGATCGAGAACGATTCGTGCGAGGAGGGAGAAGACCTAGCCCGCCAGATCCTCTCGACCATGGTAAGGGTGCCCAGCACGTAAAGAGAAGAGGATAGCTTCGGGCCCAGCGCCCCCAGTGTCGGCTCACGCTCCCCGAGAAGCTCTTTAGGGTACCCCACCTTCTTGCGCAAGCTACTCGGCAAACGCCATGCGATAACTGGAGCGCCCTAGTCGATCTCCTCCAGGCGCTTAAGGTGCGGGGCAGTCGGAGGGTGTAGAATCTCTTTGTGAGGGGGGTGTTCTTCTTTGAGGTTTGCGTGCATCCATCCGGGCGCGCCGGTGTTGGTAACGGTGGTCGTCCTGCTCTTGCTCGGCCCCGGGGCTCCGGAGGCCGGGGCGGAGAGTAGCTCTTACGTGGACTTTGATCGGTACGACACCTACGCGGCACTCTCGGAAGGCGAGCAGGACGGCGTAACGGTCAGCGAGCTCCCTGGAGGAGCGGGCGAGGTGAGCCTCGCCTCTGCACCGTACGCGGCCTTCGACGGTTCGGGCTTCTACAACGGCGGTAGCTATTACTGGGGCTGGTTAACCTCGCCAGTCTACGGTTCCACAACCCCGTTCGATACGCTGGTGCCCTCCTGGGAGGCCGTGACGCCGTCCGGAACCTGGGTGGAGCTCGAGGTGCGGGCTCGCTCCGGGGATGGTTGGACTCCCTGGTTCGATATGGGCGTCTGGGCCTCCGGGTCGGAGAGCGTGTGGCGCCACAGCGTAAGCGGCCAGCGAAGCGGCGCCTGGGAGGTGCTGGCCGACACCGTGCGGAGCAACGGGCTGGCCTACGCCGACGCCTACCAGTATCGCCTTACGCTCTTCTCGAAGCAACGGGGCGTCTCCCCGTCGGTGTGGGACGTCTCCGTGGCCGCCTCGGACTCATACCGCCACGGAGAAAACCTCGGGGCCGCGTTGGACACCGGCGTGTGGGGTTGGGAGCTCAAAGTGCCGGCGCGCTCGCAGATGGTGTACCCGCAGGGGGGTGAGATCTGGTGCAGCCCGACCTCCCTCTCGATGGTCATGGCTTACTGGGCGGGCCAGACCGGCGACCCGAGCCTGGATCAGCCGGTCCCGACGGTGGCCGCGGGTACGTACGATTACGCATACCAGGGATGGGGTAATTGGCCCTTCAATACCGCCTACGCCTCGGCCTATGGCCTTAAAGCAGCCGTGAGCCGCTTCTCTTCGGTCGAGCAGCTCGAGCGGTGGATAGAGGTGGGAGTCCCGGTGGTGGCGAGCATAGCGTGGGACAACACCAATGCCCAGCGCCAGCTCTCGGGTGCTCCGCTAACGTGGAGCGACGGGCACCTGTTGGTGGTCCGGGGCTTCGACAGCTCGGGGAACGTGATCGTTAACGATCCCGCCGGCAGCGACGATTCCCAGGTGCGACGCGTCTACTACCGTGGCGAGTTCGCTCGGGCCTGGTTCTCGGGCTCCGGCGGTGTTGCCTACCTCGTCTACCCCCCAGGCTGGAGCATCCCGGACCACGCCTACGCCCAGGGCAGCTGGTAGGCGGCTTTGGCGCTTTGAGAACCGGGCGCCAGAAACGGCTACCCGGTGGTAAAACGAGATCGCCATCGCTCTAAGGAAATCGGTGTGAAATACCAAACGATCAAAGGAGAGAAGGTCCCTTCGCTAGGTTTGGGTACCTGGCGCCTCTCCGGGGAGGAGTGCACGAGGGCCGTCGAACGTGCCCTGGCCTTGGGTTACCGGCACATCGACACGGCCCAGATGTACGGTAACGAAGGCGAGGTGGGGCGGGGTATACGGAACTCGGGGGTGGAGCGCGGCGAGATCTTCCTGGTCACCAAGGTATGGCCCAGCGACTTCTCCTACGAGGACGTCATTCGGGCGACCCGCGAGAGCCTGAGGAAGCTCCTCACGGATCACGTCGATCTGCTCCTCATGCACTGGCCTAACCCGCACGTGCCCCTGGATGAGACTTTGGGCGCCATGAGGGAACTGCAAGAGGAGGGGAGCGTAAGGCACGTAGGGGTGAGCAACTTCCCAGCCTCTGTGGTCGAGGAGGCGGCCCAGCACGCCACCATCTTCTGCAACCAGGTTGAGTATCATCCCTATAGCGTCCAGAACGAGCTCGTGGAGCAGGCGAGAAAGAGGGACTACCTGCTCACCGCCTGGAGGCCGATCGCTCGGGGAGCCGTCCTGAACGACAGAACGCTCGAGGAGATCGGTGAAGCCCACGGCAAGACGCCAGCGCAGGTGGCGCTGCGCTGGCTTGTCCAACAGGAAAAGGTGGCCGCCATCCCTAAGGCGACGAGCGAGGCCCACTTAAAGAGCAACCTCGACGTGTTCGACTTCGAGCTCAGCGACGACGAGATGGAGCGTATCTCCGGGCTGCGTCGCTAGGAGCGCAGAGAATGCCTTCCAAGCTATGAGGGCCTTGCCTAGTGGTTTCCGTCGAGTGTAGAAGCTGCTCACCGGTGAGCAGCTTCTATACGGTCGGTGTCACTGGAAGAGGCGGAGGCCTGTAGAACTGAGGGGTTTTGGAGCGCGCCGTTCGGGTAGGGTGGGGAAGGAGCAAACGAAAGGATAGGACAGATGCCTTGAACCGGGAAGTATGAGTGAAGGGGTTGTACGTATGGCCGAAGGTAGCAGCGAGGGGGCCACGGGGGTGCCCAACACGATCTACGACCTCTCTAGTGTGCTCTTCCACGCCCTCGAAGGGGGCGCGTCGTACGATACCTATATCCGAGATGCCGAAGAGGCTGGGGACCAAGAGCTCGCCAATTTTTTCCGGCGAGTGAGCGGCGAGGATAGCATGCGTGCCGACGAGGCGCGGCGGCTGCTCGCCGAGCGGACACCTACCGCCGAACGGGTGGTGGAGGAGACCGCCTTGTCGTCCGAAGGTGTGTTTGGCAATACTGCGCCGATGGTAGAGTCGGACGAGGTACGCCCGGAGGTTGAGACCGCGCCCATTTCGGAGCCGGGGAAGCAGGAGCCGGATGTCCCCCCTCTCAGGCCGGAAGAACCACCGCCACCGGGCACCGGGGTAGGAGGGCGATAGGTATAAGAGGGGCTAGGTACATGCTGCCCCGGCAGCTTTCCGCGCCCTTCGAGCTCCAACCTTTTTTCCGCGAAAGTGTGCCTTTAGCAACCCGCTTTCTTACGCTTCACGCTCGACACCTCAAGGGTTGTCCCGATGGTCTTCCGATCCGGTTTTGATGGTAGACGCTGACGGCTCACGGGAAGTGGTACGGAACGTGCTGTAGCGAGCGAACGCCGGGTATGCGGCGATCAGAGCGGCGAGCCCGAGCAAGCACAGCACCCCACCGCTCCAAGCCGAGGCCGTTACCCCAGCTAGAGCGGCTACTGTACCTGCCTCCAAATCGCCGAGCCGGGGTCCGCCGGTGACGTTGATAATGTATAGCCCGAAGATGCGACCTCGTAGGGCATCGGGGGTTTCCAGTTGCACTATTGTGCGCCGGATCACGGCGCTGGCGAGATCCGCTGCCCCGGCGATCCCCAGGAGCAGAACAGCTACCCACAGGTACGGGGAGAGCCCGAAGCCGGTGATGGCTAGCCCCCAGATCGCGATGGAGATGATTACGGCGAATCCATGCCATCGTATGCGGCCCAGGGGTCCTGACAGGACACCCCCGAGTAACGCACCGATGGCGGGGGCTGAGTAGAGCAGGCCGGCCGTGCTGGCGTCGCCGTAGAAGTGCGTCTCGGCCAGAGCCGGGAACAAAGCTCGTGGCATGCCGAAGATCATGGCGTCGAAGTCGAGCAGGAACGTCATAAGGATGACCGGCTGCCGGCGGACCCATCTCAGGCCTTCGACGATGCTGCGTATCCCAGGAGGTGTTCCGCCGCCCTCGGGGGGCATGGCCCGGAGCCTGGCGATGACGTAGAGGGCATAGCCGAAGCTGAGGACGTCGAAGGAGTAGGCTATTCCCACTCCGAACCAGGAGATCAGGACACCTGCGAGCAGCGGTCCTGCGGTAAGCCCGACGTTCAAGGACAGGTGCGTCAGGGCGGACGCGGCAGGGATCCTGGCATCCGGGAGCAGCCGTGGGGCGAGCAGGCTCCGCGCTGGGCCGTCTACGGCCGAGAGCGCCGCTAAGAAAGCACCCATGAGATAGAGCAACCAGAGCTCGTGCAGTCCGGCGAAAGCCTGGGCAACCAGCACTCCCGAGCCGCACGCGAGCAGGCTGGAAGTTGTCAGCAGCACCCGGCGGAGGTCCGCCGAATCGACGATGGAGCCGCCGAGGAGACCGAGCGCGAGTACGGGTAATAGCTGGACCGCCCCGATCAGGCCCACGGCGAACGCTGAGTGGGTAAGCTGATAAACCTGTACCGGCAGGGCGACCATGGTCATCTGCGTGCCGAGGAAACTAACTAACTGTCCGATCCACGTGCGCCGGTAGGCGGGTGATTCTCGCAGGGGCGTAATGTCTACCAGCAACCGCCGCCACAGAGGATGAGATAGAGCCATAGGTTCGGACTCTAACAGACGCCTGCAACCCCCTTAGCGAGCAACGAAGATCTGAGGATGAGGACGCTCGTCCTCGTGGTCATTCTTTCACACGCAACGTGGGTCTCGCTCACCCTGGTCGGATCGGGTTTGCTTCTGATGGCACCGACCGGTTCGATGGCTTGGGTCTCCGAGGTCCCGAGAAGATTCCGAAGAGGCATCCCGCTTCCTCGTCGTGAGGGCGTCGGCCATTCATTAGAGTAGAGGCTCGTGCTTTTGGTCTGGCGAGATAGGGTATAGTCGGGGCGCAAGCAGGCCCGCCGGGGAAAGCGGAAGGAAGGACGACACCGATGGTCAAGTTCACTACGAGCCGGGAGTTCAGTCAGGAGGAAGTAGGGCTCGCCTTCAGGAACCACGGGATGCACCTCGAGGGGCTCCGCTACCCTATCACGCCGATCGGTATGCACTACCTCCTGATCCACTTCGACATCCCCTTTATCGATCCTACGACCTACGAGCTTCTCATCGCGGGTCGTGTTCGCAACCCGCTGAGGCTGAGCTTAGGGGACGTGAAGGCTCGTCCGGCGGTCACGATGCCTGTGATAATGGAGTGCGCCGGCATTGGCCGTGCACACCTTTCTCCGCGGCCGGTATCGGCGCCGTGGCACGACGAGGCGATCGGATGTGCCGAGTGGACGGGCACGCCGCTGCGTCCGATACTCGAGGAGGCCGGTCTGCTAGACGACGCGGCTGAGATCCTCTTCACCGGTTACGATCGAGGTATAGACCAAGACGTCGAGCAGCACTATGAGCGAAGCCTGCCATTAGAGGAGGTCCTGCGTAACGAGGTGATCCTCGCCTACAAGATGAACGGCCAGCCGCTACCTCCCCAGCACGGCTTCCCGCTCCGCCTTGTCGTGCCGGATTGGTACGGGATGACGTCTGTAAAGTGGCTCAAGTCGATCACGGCTATAGCCGAGCCGTTCGAGGGTGTCCAGCAGGCACTCCTGTATCGCTACAAGCAATCCGAGGAAGATCCTGGCACGCCCGTAACCCGCAAGTACCCGCACGCGTTGATGGTGCCGCCGGGTATTCCCGATTACTTGTCCCGTACTCGGCACGTGCGGGCGGGAGGGATTCTCGTAGAGGGCCGTGCATGGTCCGGCTTCGGAACCGTCGAGCGAGTGGAGTTCAGCTCGGATGGCGGACGCACATGGGCTGATACTGAACTCGGCGAACCGGTCGGGCGTTACGGTTGGAGGGGGTGGTCTTACGAATGGGAGGCGCAAAAGCCCGGCGAGTACGAGCTGTGCGTGCGCGCGACCGACGCGGCCGGTAATGGACAGTCGACCAACGTCGATGAGGTCTGGAACGTCGGCGGCTATGGCGTCAACATGATCCAACGTGTGCCGGTGACGGTCAGCTAGCAGCCGTCCGTCTTCTGACCAAGTCTCCGAAACAAGGGAAGCGGATGGCTCGACCCACACTACCCTCTTATCGTGCCGGGCAGAAGCTGGCGATACCTGGGCCCGCAACCTCTTCGCGGTAAGGCGCGTTCTGTACCTCGTCGACTTGCGGTATCTTGCTAGCGGTATCGGGGATCGAAACCGACCCTAACAGCTACGTCACCCTTTAGTCACCATTTGGGCGGGAGACGTCGTCTCTGATGCTCGCCGCCCTACGGGGCCCTTCTGCTTTCCTTCGTCTTACGGCTTCGTAAGCCCACCTCGCGACCGAGCCGGCGACCACACCTGCGATCGCGGTAATTACCAAGCTGTCCGTAAGAAACGCCGTAAAGAAGCCCGCCGCGAGGCATGCGACCACAAAAAGCGCCAGAGGAAAGATAGTGCTGGCGGCTATCTTGACGAGTATACTCCTTCTTTTATCTACAGCGCAACTGAATCAGCATAGCGACATCCTGATCCTCTTTCACGCTGGTAGATATTTACGTTTACGGTATCACCCTGAAGAGGCACCCAGCCCCTCCGCAAGTTCTTAAGCTAGTATGTTTTAGGAAGGGTCGAAAGCGTTGGCTGAATCTGCATCAGCGTCGCGTGGAACGAGGAGCTGTTGGGGAAGGTGCTAGGTCGAAACGTGCAAGGAGAAAAAACCTACTTTAAGGATCGGGCGAAGGCCAAGATGATAGTGTTCGCTCTCGTGACCGCCCTGGCGGTCGCCTGTGGTGGCATGCAACAGGATCCTGGAGAGGCAAAAAACACCTCGGAGCCTTACGCTTCTTCAGCTCCTGATACCCAGCAAGCATCTCCACAGGACGGTCGAGATCAGGCCCCGATAGAACGCTACGAAGATCTAGAGATGGGAGAGTCCGCGCAGTTCGAGAACGGGCTGACTGCAACACTTGAGGAGGCTTCGGTCATGGATGTGCCTGAATCGTTGAGCGATCTGCTCGAGATTAACGATCTTCTCGTCGCTGTTCGCTTTAGCGTGGAGAACGTCAACCCCGAAGGGCAGACGTCGCGGCGTTCGTTCGACGTCACAACCGCGCGGTGGGAAGCTCTGGACCAAAACGGCAATCCGCTACAGACGCTCTACCCTGTAGAGACGAGATTGATCGTGGGGGAACTGCCGAACCCAGACCCACACTACCCCTACATGGGATGGCAGGGCGAGTTGAAGCCTGGCCAAAAGCGGCAAGGGTCTATGCTTTTCGCTGCCCCGCCATCTACGAAGATGCGGGTAAGGTTTACGCAACCTGTTATGTCGGCCCCTTTTGGGGAGTGGGAGCTTGGCAGGGTCTCGCAGCTTCCTCGAGCGCCTTGATAGTCGATTAACACCGAGCCGGCTGGTCTTGCGCACTGTTAGCCCGGAGGCCAGGACATGGTGCGCCCACCGAGGAGGTGCAGGTGGATGTGCGCGACCGTCTGCCGGGCGTCCGAACCGTTGTTGAAAACCGTCCGGTAACCGCTCGTCAACCCCTCCTCGGCGGCAACCTTCTGGGCCACCAAGAACAGGTGTCCGACAAGGGGCTCGTCTTCCTCCGTGAGGGCGTCGAGGTCTGGGATGGGCTTGCGGGGTACGATCAGGACGTGCGTGGGTGCTTGGGGGTTGATGTCGCGTAAGGCCACGCACCGGTCGTCCTCGTAAAGGATCTCCCCTGGCTCCTCCCCATCCATAATCTTTTGGAACAACGTCTTCTTCTCGGTCATAAAGAGCAGACTAGCGGTTAAGAGTGCTCCTCTCAACCGTTGCTGAACAGCCCACTCTGCTCAGGGAGGTATCTAAGCATGTCAGCCGCGCTCGGCTTCACTGGAAAGCACGCCGAGCTCGTGGGTGAAGGCGGCATAGACCAGCTCCCTATCCTTCGAGGAGAACCTGAGGAGCCGATTACCGGTCACGGGAGCGATTTACAACAAGACGTACCGGTCCCCGTAGCGGTGGATCTCCAGCAACACCCCTATCCCCACTAACGGGTCGAGCTCCACGAAAAGGGACTCTAGCAGCTCGAATTCTTCTCCAAATTCCATCTCTCGTTCCTCCGGTGTAAGGGTAAACGACGACGGTCCCTGCGACACCCGGCAAATACCGCCGAGGCTCGGGGAGGGTGTCTAGTGCCTCCTCGGCCTCCCGCTCGTGGGCCTCGCGCAGGAAAACGTCGATGGCACTGCCGTCCTAAACCCGGATGGTGGTATACCTAGCTGGGCTTCGGATCGAAGGTCGGCTTTAGACCAAAAGCGAGAAGGAGGGGTTTTGATATTAGCTACGAGGGGCTGGGGTGAGGAAGGCCGACCGCTCGCCGTACGCGTACACGGGGTATCGGCCTCGTCACGTACTTGGTGGCGGGTCGGCCCATGGCTAGCGGGGAAAGGCTGGCGCGCGGTCGCTGTCGATTTGCGCGGGCACGGCAACAGTCCCCGCGCCACGTACGGTCTCACCCTCGAAGATTTCACTGAGGATCTGCACGAGACGGTCCTCGAGTTGCTTGGGCGCGAGGTGGGTGCGAACGTCCTGCTCGGCCACTCCTTGGGCGCGCTCACCGCCCTTAGGCTCTGTGAAGAGCGCGGCGATCTCGTCGAGAGGCTCGTGCTCGAAGAGCCCCCGGGATTAGAGAGCACCGACCTCGAGGAGGTCGCTGGCATGGTGGAGTCGGACGTCGCTCGCGCCAGGGAAGCCCCGGATCAGATGAAGCGCGAGCAGCTGGAGGATAACCCCTCGTGGTCCGAAGAGGACGCCGCGAACAACATCGCCAGCTTGCGCGACTGCGACGCCGCGCCGATCGCCGAGATGATGCGCAACGACCTGGACTACGATCTGTCGGCCTTGATCGGGTCGATTGAGCTCCCCACCTTGCTCGTCCTGGGGAGCGAGGCGCGGGGTTCGGCCCTTGCCGAGCCTGAGCGAACGGCCGTCGAAAACGTGCTGCGCCGTGGCAGGGTGGAGGTGTTCGATGCCGGCCACGGAGTGCATAGGGAAGATTTCGAGGGCTACGTCCGGCTCTTGGGCGAGTGGCTCGGCAAACCGGGTCACTAAACGCTCGCGCTGCCCCGACATGTCGGTCCAGAAAACTCTCAGCCGCTGGAGCTTGCTTTCCGAGGTCGGATCGGGGCCTCAGCGCTGCTGTAGAACCGGCGTGAGCTCAGAACGAGAGGTACGAACAGCTTTAGCCTAAGAAGGATCCTTGAGAGAGCCATTCACGGACGGCCATAGGTATCGAGCGGGACGGGGTAAGGCTAGCCCCGACAGCTTTCCAAGTCCTTCGAACCCTATGTTTTCCAAGAAGTGTTGAGCCTCTGAAATCTCCTTCGTCCCCTTTGCTAACCCTCTTCGATAACAATGGCTCTTCCTCTAGGGGAAACGGCAGTTCCCTAGCAGACGTGAACTCCTTGGTTGATTTTCTTTTAGATTTTTCGTGCCTTTGATTAAGTTTCTTTTAAATCTTCCGTAAAGCCGGGTAAAAGGTATTGCGATCATCCCCAGCCCTCGATAGAGTGGTGAAGTAGGTGCGAGCGATCGCTGCAGGAGATCGGCACAGAAGAAGAGGGGGGCTATCTAATGAGGCGCAAATTGTTGGTTCCTGTAGTGGGGACGATCGTGGCGGGAATGGCTAAAGGTATCTCGTGGTCCGCTGCCTGGGAGATCAAGGCACACGAAAGCTGGCAAGGAATCTCTACGGACGAGTAGTAGGCTCGAGGGTCTTTGTTCCGCGCTTTCTCGTGCTTACAAGCCACCCGAAAACAGGGAGTGCGAGGCCTCAACCTACTTGTAGAACCTTCGGGTCTCCAGAGAAGGATGCAAGTATCGGTTAGAGCGTCGACTTCCGTAACGACCTTTTGTGTATTTTTGCTACAATATGAGCGTGAAGAGCGAAGAGCTAAAGGCGGCTATCGAAAAGTCTGGCCGACTACAGCTCCAGTACGTGGAGCGCGACGGCAACGGTAGCTTCGATGGCATCTACGCTGCCGTCCTCGACACCCACAGCGTTTTGCAGACTCCCTATCTAGTGCCGCTCGAGCGAGATTTTCTCGAAAGCAAGAGCCCGGAGGAAGTAGCCGAGGCAGTCGAGATCTACGTTGCCGAGACCCAGAGATGGGGTACTGACACTTCCGGGATTTGACGGCTCTTCTGAGTCGGTAACCGGCTGGTAAACACCTCTCGGAGCAGAGGCGTTTGCGACCACTTTTGGGAGGGGGCGCAAAATTCTTTGCGGGGCGGAGAAACCTGGCCGCGGTGGTCCTGGGCTTCGATCCAGGGGAGACGAAACGTCCTACTGCACTAAGATAAGGAGTTGCAGCTGAAGATCTTACGGCATACCGGCTAATCGAAAGTCTCAGCCGGTACTTAGTGTCCGGGAGTAGCCCTGGATCGAGAGGGTACGGGGTTCTCTAAAGGTTATTCGGTAGATATTGTGCGAAATTGGCAATCGAAGAGAAGGAGAAAGCGGCATGAACGAAGCCGAGGGGATGCGAGACAAGGCGCTTCGGGTACTGCAAGTAGCGGTGGCAGAAGCTAGGGGCGAGCCGGGGACGTACGTGTCTCGAGCTCGCATCATGCAGCAGAGTTATATATCAAACTTGCAAGAGTTCTTGCGTATAGCGGAGTTTCTCGACGAGCAAGGATTTATAGCCGAAGGAGTAAACGAACACGAGTTCTTCGTACTCACGCTCGAA
>JALZFK010000299.1 GCA_030861585.1 Actinomycetota bacterium
GACCATGCTTCGCTAGCGTTGCTCGCTACGCTCACCAGGAAGAAGCCGCTTCTAAGAGCCGCGGGCGCCTTCGAGGAGCTCCACCGGCTCGGCTCCCAGATCGAACTTCTGGACCCGGACGGTGCTCTTGCCCTCTTCGTCTTCCTCGACTAGCCAGAGCTCGTCGAGGAGGGCGGACTCCTGCACGTCGCCGACGTGGGAGATTATGAAGATCTGCCCGAAGGTTTTTTTGAGCCGATCTAGAGCGAGAAGGACGTTGTGGCGCCTCTGGGTGTCGAGAGCTCCGAAGACCTCGTCGAGGACCACAAAGCCCAGGGCCTCCGAGCCCCTGGCGGCGATGATCTTGGACAGAGCGACCCGCGCACAGAGGCTGGCGACGTCGGCCTCTCCACCGGAGAAACGCTCTATGGCATAGGAGTCGTCGAAGCGGTCCAGCAGCCTGACCCGGTAATTGTCGTCGAACTCCATCTTCTCGTAGCGCCCGTCGGTGAGCTCGCGTACGAGAGACGAGGCCTCGTGTTCCAGCGCCGGGCGCACCCTCGCGGTCAGCCCCTTGAAGAACTCGGTAAAAAGGGCATCCATCTCGCCCATCCGGGTCGCCGCCGCCGACTTCTCGCCGGCCAACTTCTCGGTCTCCTTCAGGCGTTTTAGCTCGTCCTTGGTGCGCTCGATGCGGTGGTCGGCGTCCTTCCATTCGCTCCCGAGCTGTTCGCGGGTATCGCGGAGCTTCGCGGCTCGCTCCTCTGCCGCGGCCGCTCTCTCCTTTACCCGGTCGAACTCCGTTTCATCGAAGCCTAAAGCGGAGATCTTGCGTCGCAAGCTGTTTGCCGTCTCCGCAGACTCCTCGATCTTCGCGCGTGCCTGCTCTAGAGCGCGCTCGACCTCCGGACGGGTCTTTAGGCGCCTCTCCAGCTCCTCGATCCTCCCGGCCACTCGCTCTAGTATATCCTTCTCTTCCCTCGCCTCCGCGTGGCGCTCCGCATCGTAGGAGACCTTCGCCAGCCTTTCCAACTCCTCGAAGAGTCCTTCGCAGCGCTCGACGACCCCGGCGTGCTCGCGGGCCATGCTCCTCACGCCGGGGAGCGCGTCGCGCAAGCGGCGCAGGCTTGAGCACAAGGTGCTAGCCTCCTGCCGTGTCTCCTCGGTCGGGGCTGGTGCGCCTCCGAGCCGGGTCTCCAGCTCCTCCGCGCGTGCTTGGAGGCGACCCAGGGCTTCACGACGGTCGGCGGCCATCGTCTCGGCGCGAGTGAAGTCCTCACGCAATTCGCGCCAGCGACGGAGCCTTCCTGAGACCTTCTCGAGTTTCTCGGCGGTGAGATCGGCAGCAGCGGTGAGCTTCTCGGCCTCCGCCGTCTCGCGGGCGGCGCGGCGCCTGAGGGCAGTGGCCTGGCGGTTGAGGGTGTCGACGATCTCGTCGTACTCCCCGTCCTCGAAACCCCGATGGCAGGTCGGACAGTGCTCCTCGGCACCACTCTCTACGGCGTACCGGGCCTTGTCCACGTTCTTCGCCTCGCGCTCGTCGGCCGCCGCCGCCCCGCGCCGCGCCGCCGCGAGCTCCCTTAGCTTCTCTTCCTCTCCTGCGAGCTCCTTCTCCCAGAGCTCCAGGTCCTCTCCGCCCGAAAGGACCTCCATCTCTTCCGCCAGCTCCTCGGTTTCCCGGCGTGCCGCCTCCTCCTTCTGCTGCGCCTCGCGCAGCTCCTCGACGGCGAGTCGGTGCTCCTCGTGTAGTGCCGCAAGCTCCGTGAGCCAGGCCAGCTTCTCCTCGGCTTTCACCAGCTCGTCCCCGGCCCTGTCCAGCACCTCCACCGCCTCCGCTAGCTGCGCCGTACCATCGAGGTCGAAGAGTGCTGACCAGCCCTCCAAAAGCTCGCCCGCGCTGTCCAGCTCCTCGAGGAGGTCGGACAGCTCGCATTCGACGCGTGCGATCTCTGCCTGCGTCTCTCGCAGCTCCCCACGCTTGCGGGTTCGCTCTTCGGCCAGCCACCGGTCTTTTTCCAGCTTCTCCAGCTTCTTCTCCAACTCCGGGAGGCGGGCCGCTTCGGGCCGCAGCCGGGCCAGCTCCTCCTCGGCGGCGGCTAGGTCGGCGAGGTCCTTTTCGGTTCCGTTGGCCCAGTCCTCCGCCCTGGTACTCTCCCCCTCGGCCTCGCGCAACGCATTTGTGAACTGGGTGTACTCGCGGTGGGCTATGTCGAGTGCTGCTCGGGCCTTCCCGGCCTCCTCGACCTCGCTCCGGGCGGCTTCGTAGTCAGCGGAGACCTTATCGAGCTTCTCTTCGAGGCGGCGGCAGTCTTCCTTATGTTCGGCGAGGCGTTTCTCGAGTTCCTCCTCGTCGGCGTCGACGAGTTGGGATTCCAGGGCCTGGGCCTGAGCGCGCAGGTCGTTCCGGTCAGAGCGGAGTAGGGTCTGGGCGGTCTCGACGCGGTTGATACCGAGCATCTTAGAGATCTTGCGGACGCGGCTGATGCCGTCGTCCTGCGCGAAGAAGCGAAGCTCTTTCTGCTTGGCGTAGAAGGTTGCCTCGAAGGCAGCCCGGTCCATCCGCAGAAGTTCCTCCTCGACCCATCGTGCTACGTCGGACGAGCCGGTGACGATAGTCTTTTCACTCTCGTCGCGCGCCTCGGCCGTCGTAGCGCTGCCTTTTAGCTGACGACGGACGGTGTAGGAGCGCCCGGCGATTGCGAGCGTAACCTCCGCGATCGAAGGGTCTTTAGAGGAGCCCCCGCTCCAGGGAATCAGCTCGTTCGCGAAGCGCGGTCCTCCTCCCCGCGAGCCGAAGAATGCCCATAGGATGCTCTCGAAGAGCGTGGACTTCCCCGCCCCGTTCGGGCCGACTACCCCGATCGCCCCCTCCGGGGGCAAGAGCTCGACCGGCTCCCGGAACTGCTTGTAGTTCTCCAGGTAGATCCGCTCCAGGTTCACCCGGAAACCTCCTCCCTGGCGGACTGCGCCAGGTATCCGCGCCCCTTCTTCAAAAACTCCTCCGCGAAGCCCGCCTCGAGCTCGCCGCGCTCCCTTCGCGCTCCCACGAACGTTGTGAACTCCTCCTCTAGCGGACCGAACACCGCCGAGACGGGGCCATTCTCCAACTCTTCCGGAAGCTCCTCCGGGTGTACCTCCAGGCTAAAGTTCAGGCACCGCCTTTGGAGGTCGCGCAGCAGCGCCCGATCCACCCCGCTCGCGACCCCGCGCCGCACGTCGTAAGCACGCAGGCGCACTATGGCCCCGTCGAGATCCGCCCCTTCGGTTCGCTCCCGGACGGCCTCCGTCAGCTCCGAGGCGTCTATTATGTCGCGGGCGCTTATCTTTGGCAGGTCCAGCATCTTCCGTGCCTCTATCTCGACGTGCTCGACGCTTGCGAGACCGTTGCTATCAAACTCCACTATAGCAAACCCCGGCTTCGACTCGACCTCTCCAAAACCGAAGCGTTCGGTAGCCCCGGCGTAGTAGGCGTTCGGCTTGTGGCGGTGGAATTCGTGGTAGTGGCCCAGGGCGACGTAATCGAAGCCGCCCGAGATCATACCCGGCTGCAGGTTCGCCTCACCCATCTCGTGCTGCCTCGCTTCCAGCCCCGGCACCATCCCGTGTGTCACCAAAATGTTTATGTCCGCCCCGTACAGCGGTGTAGCCGCCCCGGTCCCGAAGAGCGCCCCGTGCGGTACCAGCGTGACGCCCACTACGAGGTCCCCGACCTCGATCTCGTGGTAGTCCATATCGAAGCCGTGCGCCGGGTAGGCGTTGACCAGGTTCGCGTACTCTAGGGCCGCTGTTGTCGTGCGCAGACGTGGCGTCTCGTGGTTCCCGGCGGCGACGAGGTAGGGGAGACCGGCGTGCGCCGTGATCCTGGCCGTCTGCTTCAGGAAGCCGATGATGACGTGCGTTGCGGGGCGCACCGAATCGAAGACGTCGCCCGAGTGGACCACGAGGTCTACGTCCTGCTCCAGGATCTCGTCAACCGCGCGCCCATACGCCTCCTGCACGTCCACCTCCCGCTGGTTGCGGTTGGTCTTCGGGCAGAGCTTCGCGTACCGTGTGTAGCCCAGGTGCGTATCTGAGATGTGTGCGATCCTTACGATCTCAATCCTTTCTACCGATCAGCTTCACTCTAACCAAACCGCTACTCCTTCAGCTTTCCGGGAGCAATGTCGAGTTTACCGTTCTGGTCTAACTCCGTAGAACATCGTTGTTCGGCTAAGCGGGCGACTTCTTGGTAGAAGTTGTACTCACGGACGTAATAAGAAAGAAACGAGTCGATTACAGACATACGGTGCTTTCGCGGTTCAATCTCTCATCCGGTCCAGGGCGGAGAGTATCTGCGAGGGCTCGCGCCTTCTGGCCGTTGGCCGGTTACCGCGGCTGAGGTTCCACCGGAAGTTCTTGTAGGGGTCGGCGGCACCGTGACCGGTGCGGTGCGCAGTCTGCACAGCGTCGAGGGCCTCGAAGATCCGTTCCTCCGGTACGCCCTCTATGTCCGAGCGGATGGCGGTGATCTTTGGCGGCTTGCTGGTGAGGTTGCGCATAACGGAGAGGACGGAGGTTGCAGCGTCCTGGCGGTGCTCGCCGAAGATGTCCGTGCCCTGCTTGCCCATTAGGACCATCGGGCGGGGGAAAGTCCCGAAGACCGGCACAGCATAGTGGGCATGACGGAGGAGAAGGCGGCCCTTCTCTAGCTGCAAGAGCTCCTCGCGGGTGGTAGATGAGAAGGATCGGTAGCTGCTGTTCGTCAGCTCCTCGTCGCCGATGCGGCCGTAGAGGCTCGTGGCGGCGTTGCCGACGACTTCGTCGTCCACCTTGCTACGGAACTGCTGGGCCCCGAAGAGCGTGAGGTTCAGGTGGCGTCCGCGAGCGGAGATGTCCACCAGGGTGTCCTTGAGAGAGGAGGTCTTGGAGCCTGAGGGAGCGTACTTGTTCAGCTCATCCACGAAGATAATAAGATTATCCACTCCCAATCTGCCTTGCTCGGCCATCTCCCACACGCTGTTTATGACCTTGGTGACCACGAGATCCTGGGGCACGCCGGAGAGGTGCGAGATGTCCACGACCCGCATCTCCCGATCTTCGAAGGGACCGTCTACCTGCGGCGAGCCCTCGTACTCGACCCTGCCATCCACCAGGAGCCCGGCGCACTTGCTAGGCAGGATGCCGAACCGGTTGCGGACCTTCGCGACCGTCGCTTGATGATGCCCGTTCCAGTAAGAACCCTCGGTCTCCTCGAAGTACGCGAAGGCCTCGTCCACCTCCGCATGAAACGCCCTCATGGTCCGGACTCCCCGGTCTCGCAGATACTCCACGAAGCCCTTGAACTTGTCGTCCATGTCCGCCGGATCGAAGATGCGTCCCGCGTGCGGCAACACGTCCCCAAGCTCCCAGACGATGGGATGAACGCAACCGCTCTCTCCGCGAGCGCGGCGCAGGGTGTTCAACTTCT
>JALZFK010000113.1 GCA_030861585.1 Actinomycetota bacterium
CTGCCACAATTTGTGGATGTTGCTCCCAATTTACAAAACAACCTGAGCTGCGGTTCCGCGCCTTGCTGACCGACGGTGCGCCAGAGGTACGCTTCGACGTGTTGGTCCAAAAAGTCACAGCCTTTGAGCTCTCCTTCTAAGGTCGGATAGAGGACGGGACTGCTACGGTAGAGTTGAGACGAGCGGGAAAGAAGGAGGCGCGGGCCGCTCCGCCCCGTAGTGGCGCGGTTCCTCCTGTGCGTCCAAGAGAACAACTCTATTCTCGTTCTCCTCGCCGCGCGACCTCAAGGCCCAGATCAGACCGATAGCGCTCCTGTCTATCGGTCTCGTGCTGCTTACCACCGTCACAGTGGCCGTGGTGGGGCACGTGGCTATCGGACTTTCTTGGCCCGTGGCATTTGTTCTCGGGGTTATCGTCTCGCCCACCGACCCGGTGACCGTCGCGAGCACCGCCGAGCGTCTCGGACTGCCGCGCAATATCATCACGATCCTCGAGGGCGAGAGCCTCATCAACGACGGAACTGCGTTGGCCTTATATCGCACGGTCGTGGCGGCCGTCGTGGCTGGGGGTTTCTCGATCCTCAACGCGGGGTTGGAGTTCGTGTTTAGCGGGATCGGCGGAGCGGCGATCGGCTTAGCGGTAGGGTGGACGATCTCACGCGTGCGGTGGTGGGTTGAGGACCCGCTCGTAGAGACCACGATAGCGCTCCTCACAGGCTACGCTGCTTATCTTCCGGCCGAGGAACTCGGGGCATCGGGCGTGATCGCGGTGGTCGTGACGGGCCTTTACCTCAGCTGGCAATCCCCGAAGATGACCTCGCCGCGCAACCGCCTGCAGGTGTTCGAGGTGTTGTGGGTAATGGACTTCTTGCTGAACTCGGTGCTGTTCATCCTCATCGGGTTGCAGCTTTCCACAATCTCTGGTGAACTTTCTGGCGAATCCCCGGCAATGTTGGTCCTTTATGCGTTGCTCGTGAGTTCGGCGGTCATCATAACGCGTTTGGTGTGGACGTTTCCGATGGCCTATCTACCTCACTACCTCAGCCGCCGTATGCGCGAACGCAACCCCTTCCCTCCTTGGCGGCAGGTCACTTTCGTTTCCTACGCAGGCATGAGAGGAGGCGTCTCGTTAGCGGCCGCGCTCTCGCTCCCTCTCGCTGTGGGGAGCGGGGAACCATTTCCCGGACGAGACCTGGTCATCTTCCTCACCTTCTGCGTCATCCTGGTGACGCTGGTGCTACAGGGCCTGAACTTGCCGTTGCTCGTCCGCCGCCTAGGCTTGGAGGACGACGGCGAGGAGGAACACGAGGAGAACGAGGCACGGCTACAGGCGGCGGAAGCAGCGCTCGAGAGGATCGAGGAGCTCGAAGGCGAGGAATGGGTGCGGGACGATACAGCCGAGCGAATGCGTGAACTCTACGAGTACCGTCGCCGCCGTTTTGCCGCCCGCTCCACTGGCCAGTCCGAGAACGGTAACGGTGAGGAAGACGGTTACGAAGAGCGTTCTCTGGCGTATCAGCGTCTCAGGCGGGAGCTTCTAAGCGCGGAACGGGAAGCGCTGATCCAACTAAGAGACGAAGGTCGCATCAGCGACAGCGTGCGTGGCCGCATCGAGCGGGACCTCGACCTCGAAGATACGCGCCTCGAGATTTGAGGTGGCCGTAGTGCACCAATCGGTTTCAGCGGGGAATGCGGGCGACGGCTTCCTCGATAGCCGCCTTGGGATACTCCAGGTCCACGAGATTTCCGGCGAGGTACTGCTCGTAGGCGGCCAAGTCGAAGTGGCCGTGGCCGCAGAGGTTAAACAGGATCTTCTTTTCCTCGCCGGCCTCTTTGGCTTCCAGGGCCAGGTCCACCGTCGCCTTGATCGCGTGCGTCACCTCCGGCGCCGGGACTGTGCCCTCCGCTCGGGCGAAGAGGACCCCCGCTTCGAAGGTCGGGTTCTGGGCGTAGGCGCGGGCCTCGACGAGACCCTCGGCCACCAGCGCCGAGACGACGGGGGAGTCCCCGTGGTAACGGAGGCCCCCGGCGTGAATCCCCGGTGGGACGAACGAGTGCCCCAAGGTGTACATCTTCATCATCGGCGTCGTGCCCGCCGTGTCCCCGAAATCGTAGGTGAAGTGCCCCTTGGTAAGCGTCGGGCACGAGGCGGGCTCGACGGCCATTATCCTTGTGTTGCGGCCGTTCTTTAAGTTCTCTCGGAGGAAGGGGAACGCGATGCCGCCGAAGTTCGAACCGCCGCCGACGCAGCCTACTACGATGTCCGGATATTCCCCAACAAGTTCCATCTGCTGGAGGGCCTCCTGCCCGGTCACCGTCTGGTGCAAGAGGACGTGGTTCAGTACGCTTCCCAAAGAGTACTTCGCGTCGTCGTGCGTCGCGGCGTCCTCGACCGCCTCGCTGATGGCGATGCCGAGGCTACCGGGAGAGTCGGGGTCCTCTTTTAGGGTGTCTTGGCCGGCCTGGGTCAGGTCGGAGGGGCTCGCATGGACCTCTGCCCCGTAGGTCTCCATCATGATGCGCCGGTAGGGTTTCTGGTCGTGGGAGACGCGGACCATGTAGACCGTGCACTCAAGATCCAGCATCTGACAGGCGAAGGCCAGTGAAGAGCCCCACTGTCCGGCGCCGGTCTCGGTGGTAAGGCGCCTGACCCCTTCTTGTTTGTTATAGAACGCCTGAGGAACGGCGGTGTTCGGCTTGTGGCTACCCGTTGGGCTTACGCCCTCGTACTTGTAGTAGATGCGGGCTGGGGTATCGAGGGCCTTCTCGAGACGGCGAGCGCGGAAGAGTGGGGTCGGGCGCCAGAGCGCGTAGGTTTCGCGCACCTCCCCGGGGATGGGAACGTACGACTCAGTGGCCATCTCCTGGCGGATGATCTCTTCGGGGAAGATGGGCGCGAACACCTCCGGACCTACGGGCTCTCTCGTCGCAGGGTTGAGGGGCGGTGCGAGCTCGAACGGTAGATCGGGGACGATGTTGTACCAGCTCTCCGGCAACGACTTCTCGTCGAGCAGAAACTTCGTGGGCTCCATGTTCTCTCCGTGCCTCTTGTGTTTCCCTCGCCGAGCTTAGCCGGGCTACTGGCGTGTGTCAACGCGACTGTTTCCGATAACTGCTTGTACTTTCGCCTCCGTCTTTGGACGAGCTTACAAAGGACGGGGCAGTAGGCTCCGGCCTGGTGTGATCCAGATCAAACCGGTAGTGTACAATTCGACTATGGCCGTGTTCCGCTATGGACAGGAGCTGTACGAGGAGGGCGAGTACGTTCGCCGGAAGGACGCGGCACCCGAGAACGGCCTGGACCCGGTGGTAAGGATCGTGGAGGACCTGGGGACGGTCGAGGTACCGTGTGGGAAGGTGGACTGCCGGGCGAACTGCCTAGAGTATCTGGTTCAGTCCGTCCGCGCCCGCAGGAGCTACGCGCTTACGGACTGCAAGATCTCGCCGCTCGTCAGCATTATCTAGCCCGACTCGCGGGCCTTTCTCCGCTTTCTAAAAGTCATCTTCGACGGTCCCGTGCTGGGAAGCATCTTTTGAAGGACGCCGGGAGGCGTAGAGGCGGTACAGGAAGCCGCCACCGAAGGGGGAGAGTATCACCCCGGCGAGCATGGCGGGCAAGAGGTCGCGGGCCAGGGACCAGACGACGAGGAGCGGGTAACCGGGCGGGAAGTTGGAGCTGCGGATAAGCGCGAGGGGGTCGAGAACGCCGCCGGGGGGCAGGATGCCGAACCAATAGGCGCCTATGATGAGGAGGCCGGAGATAAAACCTATCACCATCGCGAGCAAGAAGCTCAAGACGAGCGAGCGCCAGAGGTCCGAGCCGCTCCTCGGCGTCGCGCGGGGAGGGGGTGGGTCGTTCCCGGAACCTTTGCGCCGGAGTAGTAATGCCCCGAAGAGCGGGCCACCAACCACGCCGGCGATAAGCCCGGAGGCTAAGTACACGCTGGCCAGCACCGCGAGATCCCCCTCGGTGCTCGGCCCGCCTATGAAGAAGAGTAGTATGGGGGTCGGGAAGACGGATTTTATGAGCGTGAAACCGAGGCCGTAGATGGCTCCTATCCCGAGCAGCTTAGCGTACAACGAGATTCTCCTTCCCGCCGGCGTCCCCTCCGGCGTCTTTGCCAACACGGACGGCGCGGTTTACAAGCGTTCCAAAGATGGGGCCGAGCAAGAGCCCGCACACCAACGCGTACAGGAGGGCTGAGAGGGCGACGAAGAAGCTGCCTATGAAGACCCTCGGGCTCATGAGGACCGAGAGGTCGACCGGGTTGCGCAACGTGAAACCTGAGGCTGTTATCGCCATGAGCACCCAGAACAGCAGCGCCGCAACGCCTCCGCCCACGAGCCCCTGCAAGGCGCCGGTCCCGATCCCGGCCAACACCTTCGAACGCTTGGTGCCCTCCGGTCGGGCCCTCCTCGCAGCCCGCCGCCCGGCCACCAACGTGCCAATACACCCGCTCAGCGCGGCGCAGACCAGGGCCGCCACTAGAAAGCCCGTAAGCCGGTACGGCCTCGCCATCACGAGGGCCGGGACGACCGCGAGCGAGAGCCCCCAGAGGAGGCCTAAAACCAGGAGCCGGTTGCGAACGCTCGCGGTCATTGCCCCGTGAGGTTAACCGGGCATCACCGGTACTTCAGCAAGAGCTTTCACCGATCTCTTGGGCCTCTGCTTTGCGTCTCTAGAGGTGACGCCACGCGGCACCATCGGTTCCGCGTTCCGGGGAAGGAATGCTCGTGCTCGCTCGTTACTGTACGCTGGTGCCTCCCATAAAACGGGGGGCCTCGGCGGGGAGGTTGATCGCGACGTACTTGGTCTCCAGGTACTCCTCGATGCCCTCGTGGCCGCCCTCGCGGCCGAAGCCCGACTGCTTGACCCCGCCGAAGGGTGCGGCGGCGTTGGAGACCATGCCCTGGTTGAGGCCCACCATGCCCACCTCGAGCCCCTCGATCACGCGGAGCGCGCGACTGAGATTGCTCGTGTAGACGTAGGCGACGAGGCCGTACTCCGTGTCGTTGGCCGCGGCGATCGCCTCATCCTCGGAGTCGAAAGAGAAGATCGGGGCCACGGGGCCGAAGATCTCCTCGTAGCGCAGGTCGGCCTCCTTGGGCACGTCGTTTAGCACGGTCGGCTGGTAGAAGTAGCCGTGGCGGTCAATCTTCTGGGCGCCGACGAGCGCCTTGGCCCCCTTATCGAGCGCATCGTCAACGAGCTCCGAGACCTTGTCGAGTTGCTCATCGTCGATAAGCGGCCCAACTTCGGTGTCCTCCTCCGTGCCGCGGCCGACCTTCAACTGGCTCATCTGCTCCGCGAGTTTCTCCGCGAACTCGTCCGCCACGGAGCCCGCGACGTGGAAGCGGTTGGCCGCTGTGCAGGCCTCGCCGATGTTGCGCATCTTGGCCACCATCGCCCCGGCGACGGCATCGTCGAGGTCCGCGTCCTCGAAGATGAGGAAAGGCGCGTTGCCGCCGAGCTCCATCGAAACCCGGAGGACTTGCTCCGAGGCTTGCTCCATTAGCTGACGCCCGACCGGCGTCGAACCCGTAAAGGTCAGCTTGCGCAGGCGCGGGTCGTCGATGAGGGGAGAGATGACGTCGCTCGACGAGGAGCTCACGACGACGTTCAGCACCCCCGCGGGGAGGCCGGCCTCTTCGAGGATCTCCGCCAGCGCCAGCATCGACAAAGGCGTCTGCTTGGCCGGCTTCATCACCATCGTGCAGCCCGCGGCGATGGCGGGTCCGATCTTGCGCGTGCCCATCGCCATCGGGAAGTTCCAAGGCGTGATCATGAGGCAGGGGCCGACGGCCTGCTTCATGGTTAGGATCCTCTGGTTTCCATCCGGCGATATAGAGTAGCTGCCCGCGATCCGCACTGCCTCCTCCGAGTACCAGCGGAAGAACTCCGAGGCGTAGACGATCTCCGCCTGCGAATCGCCGATTGGCTTGCCCATCTCCAGCGTCATGAGCGTGGCAAGCTTGTCCATTCGCTCCGTGATCATCTCGAAGGCGCTGCGCAGGATCTCCCCGCGCTGGCGCGGCGGGTGCTTGGCCCAATCTTCCTGAGCCTCGCTGGCCGCTTCGAGCGCCGCGAGGGCGTCCTCGGGCTGGGCGTCGGCCACCTCACACAGGATCTCGCCGGTCGAGGGATCTTCCACGGCGAGGGTGCTGCCGTCCGCCGCATCACGCCACTCGCCGCCGATAAAGAGCTGTTTCTTGACGCCGTCGATAACCGACTGTTCGGATGTTTGCGTGCTCACGTCGCTATCGTCTCCCTTCCGAGCTACTTAGATGTGCAAGCCTGACTACGGCGATCGCTTATCCTCCGTGGGGACCGGATCACTTTTATTGCCTGCTCGTCGGTGAGGACGTCGAAGTTCCTTGCCTCCTCACCCGTCGTCCAGTTCATGGTAGATGTGACTATAACGCTCCTTCCTTCGATCCTCTCCCTACGGATCGCCACCCATTATACCCGTGTGCTCCTCCTTCAATCCCCCACAAACGGGTCCTGTCGGAGAGCATGCCTTGAGGAAGGTTTCGCTTTCTCGGGTCGAGGCGCAAGGGCGTGCCGTCGCAGAGAGTCCCGAAGGGCTACCGGACGCGGTCGACAAAGCAATGTATGAGGTCAAACGTCAGGGCAAGAAT
>JALZFK010000114.1 GCA_030861585.1 Actinomycetota bacterium
GGGGAGACGAATCGGCGACGCGAGATCCAGATGGCCTACAACGAGCGCAACGGCATCGTGCCGGCCACGATCAAGAAGGGTGTCTCCGACATCCTCATCGCCGCCGAGGCCAAGGGCCTTTATAGGACCGGCAAAAAGACCGCCCGCGAGGCCCCGCGCGATCCTGAGGAGCTGCAGAACCTCATTGCTGACCTACAGGCCGAGATGCTCGAAGCCGCCGAGGAGCTCAAGTTCGAGTACGCGGCGAAGCTCAGGGACGAGATCAAGGACCTGGAGAGGCAGCTGCAGGAGGTGGCTTCCTAGGGGCGAGGTCCTGTCCAGGTCCTGTTTTACCGGCACCGACGATTGTAGGGTGAAGGGCCAAGAGGCCCGGGATCACATAGATGAGCTTTCGCAGAAGTACAACGACCAACCTTACCCACCTGAGAATATCAAGAGCGAACGGGTACTGCTCCGCATCGCCCCTCGGCGCCGGACCATCTTTGAGTAGGGACGTTACCGGTCACTAACAGCGGGTCGCGAAGCCGGATCACGCGCCTCCGTCCGGTCCTTCGCTGGCGCATTTCGGAGGTCACTCTACGCGGTGTCCAGATGGGCCGAGCGGCAAGTGGGCTTTAGCGTGGCGCGGAGGTGGTCCCCGAGCACCGAGAAGCTATGGAAACCTTGCGCTCGGTTGCTCACTATATACCGACCGGGTTAAAAACCGGTTCAAGTGGGAATACTAACTTTGAGTTAGTAACGGGATAACGGAGGAGGTACAAGAAGAATGGCCGAAGGCGAGAGGGCTACGGGGACCCCCAACACTATTTATGATCTCTCAAGCGTGCTTTTCCACGCCCTGGAGGGCGGGGCATCGTACGACACCTACATCGAGGACGCCGAGCGGGAAGGCGACCGGGAACTTGTTGAGTTCTTCGAACAGGTGAGGGACGAGGACAGCAACCGCGCTGATCGGGCGCAGCAGCTGCTCGCCGAGCGGACGACCACCGCCGAGCGAACCGGAGGGATGGCGACCGGCGCCGCGCCGGGCATGGAACCAGATGATGTCACGACGATGACGGGCACGGCTGGTGTTGCGTCGCGCCCGGAGCCTTCCGGCGCCCCGCCGATGTCGGAAGGTGCTCCGCCAGCGGCTGGGGAGGCCTCGCCCAGGAGGGAAGATCCACTAGGGAGGGAAGACGCGCTGCCGAGAGAAGAGAGGGGCGCATTAGGGAGAGAGGACCGACTACCGAGAGAAGAGAGAGCTTCACTGGGTAGAGAGGACCCGCTAGCGCCAGAAGATAGAGCCTCACTGGGTAGGGAAGACCCCATAGGGAGGGAAGAGAGAGAAGATCCACTAGGGAGGGAAGACCGACTGCCGGGAGAAGAGAGGGGCGCATTAGGGAGGGAAGACCCACTACCGAGAGAAGAGAGCGCCAGGGAAACCGAGAGAGAAGAAGATAAGGGGCTTTTAGACAGAGCCTTAGACAAGCTCTCGGGCCGAGGGGACGAGGAGGGAAGAAGGGAAGAGGAGAGAAGAGAAGGACCGGATAGACGAAGCTAGGAAGAACCAGCCGCTATAGATACAGCGAATAACCGCGAGGGCCGGGGGCGATAAGTCTCCGGCCCTCGTCTGTAGTTTCGGGATCTCGAGTTCGCGAGAAGGCGCTTGCGTGATCGTATGAATCCTGTTCGGTGTTCATGGCTGTGACCGTTTAGGGGTTTCTAGTAAGATGCCGACGAGGTCCTTGGCGGTTTCCGGTAAGGGACGAGGATAGAAGTGGGCTTGGCGCCAAGAAGAGGAAGAGGGCCTTCTCTGAAAAGGTCGGCTTACATGCTGGCGGTCGTGGTTATCGGGGCTACCGTCGTCTTGCTGTCGACTTACTGCCGCGCGGAGCAGCCCGAAAATCAAACCCCCCCGGAGCAGGGCGAGGGGAGAGCGCCTGTTGACCAACCTGAAAGTGCTCGACAATCCCCGGAGGAGACGGATCCCCGAAATGCCCTAGTTCCCGTCGTGCACCTCACTTCACCCGAAGACGACGTGAGCACAGAAGAGCTTTCGCGGACCGAGGAGCTGGCGGTCCCACAAGAGTTGAGCGGCACGGTAAGCGCTTTGCTCGGCCGCTCGGACGGGTTCGAGCGCTTCGATTCGGCCGGCGCGGTAGTGGACCATGTGAGCCGGAGCCCAGGGGCCGTTGGGCTCGTGCCGTGGGAGGCCGTGACCCCTCGAGTCAAAGCCCTCTCGGTGGACGGTAAGACTCTGCTCGCGCCGGATGAGCCGCCTCGGGACTACCCCTTGAGCTCGGGAGATATGGTTGGCCCCGACCCCGAGAAGCTGCGACGGGTGGTGGGGGCCGGAGACATAGTATTGGACCGGGGGCAGTCTTACGCGGTCATTCAGCAGAACTTGGGGTTGGACTTCCCGCTTGATGGCGGTTACGCGGCTGTTACCGATCGTACCCTCGTGCCGAACCCCTACTCGGAGTCCGACCTTGTCTACCAGTTCACGGCTGAGCGCCGGGGAGGGGCCGGTAAAATGCGGGAGTACCTGAGCGGCGCCGACCTCACGCTGGCCAACTTCGAGAACCCGGTACTGGAGGACGCCGTCTGGCACCCCGAGGCAACGACCTTCACCGGCGACCTCCGGCTGCTGCCCATGCTTGAGCAGGCCGGTATCGACGGCGTGACGCTGGGGAACAATCACGTTATGGACGCGGGAGCCTCCGGGTTGGAGGAGACGTTGGGGCACCTGGAAGGTGCCGGCATTTCGCACGCCGGGGCCGGCCAGGATCTCGCGGCGGCTCGCGAGCCCATGATCTTCGACCTCGGGGGCCTTAAGGTTGGCGTTCTCTCCTACCAGGGTGTGCCGTCCTACGAGTGGGCCTGGGCTACGCCGTCAGATCCGGGCACCGCGCCTCTCGAGGAGGAGGTTATGCGGGAAGATGTGCGCAACCTAAGGCCCGAAGTAGACCTCGTCATCGTGATGCCGCACTGGGGGATCGAGTACACCGCGCCCCCCGAGCCTGAACAGGTAGAGTTCGCCCATGCGGCGATAGACGAGGGAGCCGACATCATAGTCGGGGGCCACGCTCATTGGCCCAAAGGGATCGAGGTGTACGAGGACAAGCCCGTCTTCTACGGGACGGGCAACTTCCTCTTCGACCAGGCTTGGTCGGAGGAGACCTCGACCGGTATCTTCGCCGAGGTGATACTGTACGAAGACCGCGTCTTGCAGGCCCGGCCGATACCCTTCATCATACTAGACTACGCCCAGCCGAACTTTCTCGTGCCGGAGGCGGGTGGGTACAGGGCCTTGGAGATGATCTTCTCCGCTTCTGTAGGCCCCGAGTTTGAGGCGTACAACCGCTCCCGCGACTAAGGTCTGAAGATCGTATAGACCACCACGAATAGCAGAACCGGGTGATTGCCCTTTTCTGTTTTCGGGTAGGGATCTTTTTCGTCGTAACCCGGTTGAAGCCTATGAGGAGGTTCTATGAGCCAACAAGAGGATTGCCCATTTTGCCAGATCGCCCGGGGAGAGATGGATACCGAGTTCGTGCACGAGGGAGAGAACCTGGTGGCGTTCGAGGATCTGGATCCCAAAGCGCCGGTGCACGTGCTGGTTATACCCAGAGACCACATGACCGCGGTGACGGAGGTGCCATCGGAGACGCTCAAGGAGCTGATGGACGCCACCCAGACGATAGCGGAGCAGCAGGGTGTCGCGGAGTCGGGGTATGCAATCCGCATAAACAACGGCGAAGACGCCCAGCAGGAAGTCGAGCACCTGCACATCCACGTCCTCGGCGGCCGGGAACTAAGTATGCCGTGAGAATGACTTAGATAGGGTCTGGCAAAGCCCGAAACGCTGCGGAACGATCGCGGTGCCACAACTCGGAGGCGATCATAGCCTACATCGAAACACCGGACGGCGTACCGCTGTACTACGAGGATCGCGGGAACGGCGAGGCTATCCTACTCATCCACGCCTGGACCATGAACGCCGAGTACTGGTGGCAGAAGAACACGCCGAAGTTGGCGGAGTCTCACCGGGTGATCGCGGTCGATCTACGGGGCCACGGGCTCTCGGGTAAGACCGACGAAGGCCATAAGCTGTCCCAATACGCCCGGGACGTACGTCATCTCCAAGGGATGCTGGAGCTTGCCGAGGTGACCCTGGTCGGATGGTCGATGGGAGCTTCCGTTATACTCAATTACCTCACCAGGTTTGGGACGGATGGGATCCGCTCGGTCGTGTTCGTGGAGCAAAGCCCGAGGTACCTCCCGGCACCCGATTGGGAGTACCCGCTGGCGGGAGGTTACTCCCCCGAGGCGCTGGCTACCTTTAACCAGAATTTGCGCTTCGACCGCTCTGCTGCGGCCAAAGGCTTTATCCGAAACATATTTTCCGAGGCACCATCTCAAGAAACCATCGACGAGATGTACGCCGAGACCACGAAGACGCCCACGTCGGCGGCGATAGCATCCATGACGGACATGACGTATGCCGATCTGCGGCCGGCACTCGAGAAGGTGACGGTGCCGACGCTACTGCTCTACGGAGAGCAGAGCAAGCTCTTCCCCGGGGATCTGGGGAGCTGGTTGCAGGAGCAGATCAAAGATTCGAAGCTAGTCATGTTCGAGGAGAGCGGGCACTGTCCTTTCTGGGAAGAACCCGAGAAGTTCAACCGGGAGGTCGCCGACTTCGTCGGCTGAAGGAGAGGCGCGGCACCGCCGTTGATCGGTATTCGCCCGCTACTCTGACCGTGAACTGTCCACGTAGTAAGCTATCTGGTGCCTGCCGTCGCGTTTTTGGAGGTCATTCCTTGGTGCTCGAGGATCGCCGTTTCGCGTTCTTGGCGTTCGCGCTCCTGGTGGTGTTCTGGGGGTCGGCGTTCACGACTATAAAGGTCGCCCTGGGGTATGCTCCGCCGGTCTTGTTTGCCGGCACCCGGACGCTTTTGTGCGGCGCGGTGATGACGCTTGCGGCGCTCGTGTGGGGTGGGAGTGCGAACCTCAGGCGTGACTGGGCGATCTACCTATTGCTTGCGGGGTTCAACGTGGTGGGTTTCATGGGGTTGCAAACCTTCGCGGTTCTGTACATGCCCTCGGGGTGGGCGGCGGTGGTGATCTACCTGCAACCGATCCTCGTGGGCCTCCTCGCGTTCCTGATCTTGGGCGAGTACCTCTCGACGACGAAGGTCGTGGGCCTGCTTTCGGGCTTCTCTGGCGTGGTGGCGGTAAGCGCGGGGAGCCTTTCGGGAGCTTCGCTGGGGACGCCGCTCGGGGTGGCGTTCGGGGTGGGCTCGGCCGTCGGCTGGGCCTTTGGAACGGTGTACTTCAAGAAGTACGGGGAGAGGCTCTCCACGCTGTGGGCGGTGGCGCTGCCGTTCTCGCTCGGGGGCATATTTCTTACGGGCTTGGGGCTCGTGCTGGAGCCTTTCTCGGACATCTCCTGGAACCAGACCTTCGTCGCGAGCTGGCTGTACACGGTGCTCGTGGGTACGGCGCTCGCGTGGATGCTCTGGCTAGGGCTCGTGAGGGCGGGCGAGGCGAGCCAGGTCTCGGCCTACGTGTTCTTCGTGCCGCTCGTCTCGATCCTCTTGGGGGTGCTGTTCCTGGGGGAGCCTTTGAGCCCGTGGCTACTCGTCGGCGCCATCCTCGTGGTCTCCGGGATCTACCTCGTCAACCGGCGAGAAGGGGAGGAGAAAAAGGCGGGGTAACTTAAAGTTCCGGCGTATCTTTTCGGGCGGAGGTCGAGGTTTCGGGGACGATTACGTGTAGGGCGTTGGGGGCGACAGAGAACTCTTCGGGGGTTTGGGCGACGAGCTCGCCGTCTACGTTTATGGAAAGCTCAGGCTCCGTCTCTAGGACGACGTGCCGGGTGTGAAAGTGGTCTACGCTCTCCGACTTCACGAAGTCGCCGCTCCGCAAGTATCGGGCGACGCCGACGAGGTCGCGCCTGCGCCCGAGCCTTATGGCGTAGACGTCGAGGTGCCTGTCGTCGATGCCGGAACCGGGGGCGACGATCATCCCCCCACCGTAGAACCGGCCGTTGCCGACGGCGACCTGCAGCAGCCGGTCGTACTCGGCTGGTTCATGGTCTCCATCGGGAAAGGCGAGACGGGCGGCGAAGGGCTCGTGCTTGAAGAAGGCGGTGATGGCCGCCACGGGGTAAGCTAGGGGACCTATACTCTTCTTCAGCTGAGGCGAGAGGGAGCGGGTTACCTCGACGCCTAAGCCCACCGAGGCCACGTTCACGTAGAAGTTGTCTCCTGCGAGGCCCAAATCTATGTCGACGACCTTGCCGTACGCGATCGTCTCGCAAGCCTCCTCGAGGCCGGACGGTATCTCGAGCGTCCGCGCGAAGTCGTTGGCGGTACCCAAAGGCAGGAGCCCCATGGTGACGTTGTGGTGGGCGAGGTAGTCTACTGTCGAGGAGACCGAGCCGTCTCCGCCACCGAGGATGACGGGGTCGTGACCCTCCAAGATAGCCTCTCGAACCGTCTCCGGGAGGCGGGCCGGGTCACTCAAAGCGTAGCTCGCCCCGATCGTAACGCCCAGGGAGGAGAGGAGATCCGAAGCCTGTTGGAAGGCCTTCTCCCCGGTGCGCGAGCGTGCGTTCACTATGAGGGCTGCCCCCTTCACGAGCTGATTATACCGCTAGGACGCGGGCCGCAAGTACCGCCGCTCACGGCCCGCATAGACGCCCTGGAGTCACGGTTCGAGTCTTTGCGGAGAAGCGGTTCGGGCCGGGCTCCGGGGCAGACTTCTAGGCCGAACGGGAGCGTTTGTTCGAGATTGCCCGTTCTTCTTGACAGAACAACTTTTGTTGATCTATACTCAAATCAACAAAAGTTGTTCTGAAAGGAGAGTACCGCTATGGGCGAGGACCTTAGGGAACGGGTGAGGCGGAGGTACGCAGACGCGGCCCTCGCGGCCCAGGGTAAGAACGGGCAGGCGTCTTGCTGCGAGCCTTCTTCCTGTTGCGGGCCTACTTCATCGTGTTGCGAGGCCGACGAAGCCTCCGAGGCGGCTGCGGTGAATCTAACAGGGGGAAGTTACCCGGCGGACGAGCTGGGCGAGCTGCCGGGGAGCGCCACCGCCGCTTCGCTGGGCTGCGGCAATCCCGTGGCCCTGGCCACCCTCTCTCCGGGCGAGGTCGTGCTGGACTTGGGCAGCGGCGGCGGCATAGACGTATTGCTCTCCGCCCGGCGGGTTTCCCCCGGCGGCAAGGCGTACGGGCTGGATATGACCGACGAGATGTTGGCCCTGGCCCGCGAGAACGCGAAGGAAGCCGGGGCCGAGAACGTAGAGTTCCTAAAGGGCGAGATAGAATCGGTGCCGCTTCCCGACGACCACGTGGACGTGGTTATCTCCAACTGCGTCATAAATCTCTCCACGGAGAAGGACAGGGTCATCAGCGAGGCGTACAGAGTCTTAAAGCCTGGCGGTCGTTTCGCCGTCTCGGACGTGGTGTTCTTGGGGGACAAGGGTACCCTCCCTACGGAGGTGATGCGCACGGCGGAGATGTGGTCCGGGTGTATCTCGGGGGCGCTGGAAAAGTCGGAGTACGAGGAGTTACTCCTCGCTGCGGGCTTCGAGGACGCGTCCGTCGAGATCACGCGCGTCTATCCGCCCGAGACAATAGCTGGGTTAGGTGGTTCCGACGACATCGAGGCGCTTCGCGGCGTGCCCATCGCCAGCGCCTTCGTGCGGGCCAGGAAACCGAGCGCGTAGACGGAGGAGGCGGAAGGCGTGGCAAGACGAGAATTGCAGGTTGTGGAGGCGAAATCCAACCGAAAACCGGACCCGGACGAGGCCGTCCGGGAGGAGCGCGTTGCGAGGCTCGTCGCCCTGGGACAAGCCCTATCTGACCCCATCCGGGTGCGGATGCTCGGGCTGATGGCCGCCGCCGCGAGGGAGGGCCGGGGCTGTTGTGGCCTGCCGGACCTCGGGGCTCCGGCGGAGGCGGGGGAGGAGAACATAGGGGTCTGCGTGTGCGAGTTTGAGGACTACTTCGGGATGGGCCAGTCCAAGGTCTCCTACCACGTCCGCAAGCTCCGGGACGCCGGGCTGATCCGCGAGGAGAAGCGTGGCAAGTGGAGCTTCTACTCCCTAGACCAGGGGGCGGTCCGGGGGCTGTTGGACGAGACCGCCGGGCACCTTGGGGAGGGAGAGACATCCTAGACGTGGCAATAATCGGCGGCGGGCAGGCGGCCCTGGCCGTCGGCTACTACCTGCGTCGCCGCACCGACTTGTCGTTCGTCATCCTCGATTCGGAGGAGGGACCAGGCGGTGCCTGGCGTCACGGGTGGGACTCCCTGCGTGGCTTCTCGCCCGCCCGGTACAGCTCGCTGCCCGGGCGGCTCATGCCCGGCGGGGAGGACAAGTACCCCACCCGCGACGAGGTGGTGGACTATCTCGCCGATTACGAGAGGCGGTACGAGCTTCCCGTTCGCCGACCGGTCCGCGTCGAAGGGGTTTACAGGGAAGAAGGGCGGCTCGCGGTCGGAATGGATAGCGTGCGGCTGCTCGCTCGGGCGGTGGTTAGTGCGACCGGCACCTGGCAACGCCCTTACATCCCCGACTACCCGGGGCGAGAGATCTTTCGGGGCGAGCAGATCCACTCGGCACACTACGTCAGTCCCGAGCCGTACGCGGGCAAGCGGGTGTCGTCGTCGGCGGGGGCAACTCGGGAGCCCAGGTCCTCGCCGAGCTCTCTCGGGTCGCAGACACGACCTGGGTAACTTTGGAGGAGCCGACCTTCCTGCCCGACGACGTCGATGGTCGGGTGCTCTTCGAGCGGGCTACCCGGCGGTACCATTCCATGCAGGAGGGCAACGGAGAAGAGGAACCGGTCGGGGGGTTAGGAGATATCGTAATGGTGCCCCCCGTGAAGGAGGCGAGGGATCGCGGTACCCTGGAGAGCGTGAGACCCTTCGGGAGCTTCACGAAAGAGAGCGTGGTGTGGTCGGACGGCACGGAGGAGCCGATCGACGTGGTGATATGGTGCACGGGCTTTCGCCCATCGTTGGGACACCTCGAACCGCTGGATGTAATCGGGGATGACGGGCGAGTAGATACAGACGGAACTCGCTCGGTACTGCAGCGGCGGTTGTGGCTGGTCGGGTACGGCGACTGGACCGGGTACGCGTCGGCGACCCTCGTCGGAGTCGGTAGGACCGCTCGCTCCACCGTGGAGGAGATAGAGGAAGAGCTTGCCGGTGAGGAGGCACCGGCGGAAGCATCCGGGGCCAGTAGGTCCGCCGATATTTAACCCACCTGTAACCCAAGGGGCGAGGGATTCATAGAAACTGATTTTGATGGATGACCGGCTACCTAACGGAGGGAACTATGAAGTACGCTCTGATCTCGGACGTCCACTCGAACCTGCCCGCCCTCGAAGCCGTGCTAGCGGACATAGGGCAGCGGGAGGACGTCGGGGCCACCTACCACCTCGGCGACCTCGTGGGGTACGCGCCCTGGCCCAACGAGACCGTCGCGGCCATCCAGAAGCTAGGGATAACGGGGATCGCGGGCAATTACGACTCGACGGTGGCCACCGACTACAAGCATTGTGGCTGCAAGGCCGAAACCCCGCGAGGGGAAGAACTCTCGCACCTGAGCTACGAGTGGACTCGGGCGCATGTCGTGCCGGAGACCAAGCGGGCACTCGGGGCGCTCCCGTTCCGCATGGATTTACGGCCCATGGGCGGCCACAAGTCCCGCCCCCAGATCATCCTCGTCCACGGGACGCCTACGCTCAATACTCTCTATTGGACCGAGGACCGCCCGGATTCCTTCTGCGTGAAGATGGCCGCGCTGCTAACGCCAAGGAGGGGGACCTGATCGCCTTCGGCCACACGCACAAGCCTTGGCACCGGGAGGTGGCGGGCATCCACTTCCTGAACACCGGTTCGGTCGGCAAGCCCAAGGACGGCGACTGGAGGGCCGGGTACGTGCTGGTCGAGGCCGAAGGTGAAGTGAAGTCCATCGAGTTCGTCCGGGTCGAGTACGACGTCGAACGAGCCGTCGAGGGAATCTTGGGTAGCGAGCTGCCCGACGAGTTCGCCGAACAGCTCAGGACCGGTGGGACCCCGAGGCCGGTAGAGGTAGCGTGACTCCAGCACGCCCCGGCGAGGGTAGGAAGAGGCGACCTGGACCGGTCTCCTGGACAAACTTTTACGCGGAGGCTGCGATCATCCTGATATATGGGCTGGCTCCGGATCTGGCTTCAACGAGCGGAGATTCTCCTAACGTTGCCGCGCCCTGTCCAGCAGATCGTCGTAGGTCATTGTCGTGATGTTCTGAAGCCGGGCGTTCTTGCTTCCCTAGCCCTCTCTAGACGAAAGCAACTCAGACGTATTGACAACAATGGGATTGGAAGATATGGTCGGTATATACCCCCTGGGGGTATAAAGACACCACAGAGGTATAAGAAGGGATTGGAGCAAGGACCATGGCTGACGAGAAGAGGTTGGCGGATAGGATCGGCGAGCAAACCATCACCAACGACTCGCACCACGCTCACCAGAAGACGCCCGACCGCAGGCGCTGGCTTGACTTACCGAAGCACCGCTGGCCGACCGCTTTGGGCATCGCGGTCGCGGCCTTGGCCGCCTTCGACCTAGACAACGGTACCGAGTTTGCCGCACTCACAGTCCTCATGGCGCTCGTCTATCTTGGCGCTGCGGCCCTGGATCGGCGCTGGTCCGCGTGGGTGGTGCTCCTGGCCGGGCTGCCGATCGCGATCTTTATCCCCGCGACATCGGAGGTCGTTCCTTCGGTCGTCCTTCTGGTCGCCGCGCTCGTCTTCCTGGCGCTGGGGGTGGCGCGTGGGCTACTGCGCAAGCCCGGCGGCCTCCCGCTCCAGACCGCTGGGCTGCTCGCCTTCGGTTCGACCGCGCTGGTGGCGCTCTATGTGGATATGGGCCTCGGTGGGAAGCTCGTGGCTATCGCCATCCTCGGCCACGCCGCCTGGGACGCTTACCACTATCTGCGAAACAGGGTAGTCTCGCGCTCGTACGCGGAGTTCTGTGCCGTTGTGGACTTCCTGCTGGGCGCGACCATCCTCTTCCTAACGTAGCCGCGGATCGCGGCGGTACCTCGTGCGCGGGTGGGCGCTCCTGTGGCCTAGCCCCCGCCCACCCATAGATGCCCCTAGGTCGTGGTTCGAGTCTTTGCGAAGGGGCGGCTCGGGCCGGGCTCCGGGGCATAAACCTAATACAGGGTGTAGTAGGGGAAGAAGCGGCGTCTTCGTAAGGAGATCCGCCAGCGCATCGAGAGTGGCGAGTACGGGGAGGGCTTCATGACGGAAGCCGAGGCCATGGAGATGCTTCGTCCGGATACCTCCACCGACACCCGCCCTGGCGCGCATCGAGGGCTCGAAGATAATGCCGATGGCCGAGCTCCCGGACCGCCTCCCCGAGCTCGACCGTGACGCGAAGACCGTCGTCATCTGCCATCACGGCATCCGGAGCGCCTACGTGACGCGGTTTCTGCACCACTCCGGTTTCAGGGACGTACTCAACCTAGAAGGCGGACTCGATGGCTATTCGGCTGTAGTCCCTGCCGTGCCTCGTTAGTAACGTGTCGGTTGTCAATCTTGCTGGCTGGCCGACGAGCTAATCGCCTCCTTCACCTGGCGGTAGAGGCCGGTAGCGAGACATTCGGGCGTCGCGGAGCGTTCGGCGAGCATACGGGCGGCCTCGGCGGTGGTAGTGTTACCCGGTATCTCGAAGGTCAGGACGATGGCCTCCAGGTCTTCGAGGCCGAGCTCCTCTTCGATTATGCGTTCGACCTCCTGGGGCTCGTGGCCCGTGCTTTTAGATATCTCGCGGGCCATCGCTGCAGGGTTCAGCACCTGGCAGACAGCGATACCGCCCCCTAAACGCCGCTCCCACCACCACTCTGCGCGCGCGCCGGTGAAGTTCTCCTCCACGAGCATGGTCGCTTTGTCGGCCAACAACTGGTTCAGGTACTCGGGCACGCGACCTTTATATCAGTTCTAGGGTTCCGCGGATCCCAGGGGCACCCGGAACAAATATAATGGCGGTTGGTTCTTCGGAGTGAGGGATGCGGGACGTCCAGGGAGGTGTCGGAAGGAGTGCTATTGCTATTAGTTAAGGGTACGATGATCCGCCAGATCGTG